>JAPLIR010000021.1 GCA_026389015.1 Candidatus Dependentiae bacterium
AAGAAGCTCAAAAAGTCTTTGATAAAGCAATAACAGCAAGCGATATGGCTGCAGCGCTCACTCAAGCACAAGCAACCTTACAACGAGTTCAGGATGCACAAAAATTAACCATGACGACCAATGATGATATGAAAAAAACCGCTAGCGATGCACTCATGCGTGCTACCGTTCTTGTACAAAATGCGCAAAGCAAATTAGATCAACTAAAAAACGATGAGCAGAAGATATCACAAGAAGCGACTACAGCAGCTCAAACGGCAATAACTCAAGCACAAACCGCCCAAGCTGCTGCCAAAAAGGTCTTAGATGCTGCCACTACACAAGATGCTCTTACAGCAGCCTTGGAGCAAGCCCAAACTGCATTAAATAAGGCTCAAGATGCCCAAAATGCGGCTTACAAAACGAATGATGCTGCCCTCCACAACACTCTTATCGCACAAGCTCAAAATATAGTAGGCGACGCATCCTACACACAAGCACAAGCGCTGCTTAAACTCAGACAATTAATCGGTGACCAAACAGCGATAACTCAAACTCAAAAAAATGTAGATACGGCACGAACAGCCGTGGACGCAGCTCATACACTCGAGCAACTAGAACCAGCACTTGAAAAAGCATTCCAAGCATTTAGATCAGCCGAAATCAATCAAGACTATTATGCAGCTAGCACCGTTAATGACACTCTTAAAGCAGCCGCTCAAAGAGCCCTAGCCGACGCAACGCCACTAGTCAAAATAGCGCAAGATAAATATACTGCCCTCGTCGCTATTCAAAGCAGCATGGCTAAAAATCAACAAACACGAGATGCTGTTAGTGCAGGAATAACCCAAGATGACAACAGAAGCGCACTCAAAAAAGCAGAAAGTGCGCTCATAGAAGCTAAAAACGCCAAGGCATTAGTCGATGCTATTCAAGATGATACCATCAAAGCTTCAGCACAAAATCTGATGAGCTATGCAGCAGAAACAGTAAGTATGGCTCAAGAAAAAATTTATTTCTTCATGAAGCAAGCCATGGACCGCGCCTACTCATATTTAAATATCGCTTCAGAACGCCTTGCTGCCAGCACAACTCCGCAATACATTATGGAGCAAGTCTATCCTATGGGGCAAGCTGTTTACACCGAAATAATCAATGCTAAAGATCTTGGTGAGTTGCTGGGTGGCGATGCTACACAAGCATACCAAGCATTAATTAATACGATGAAAGAACTACAACAAAAAACTGACGCAACCTATATCGCCCTAAAAACTGCTCAAGATCAAGCAATCATGGCGCATAATGCTTCTACAGGCGAAGGACTTTATCCAGATGCTCCATTAGGAGACTTGGTAGATACGCCATTTATTCCAAATGTGAGTACGCTCTTTGATATGCGTGTCTTTTTTGGAGATAAACCTTTGCCATTTCAAAGAAAAGATAAGCATATATAATTCAGAGTAAGCAAATCTGAAAGCTGCTCCTATGGAAATTATCTTTGATGATCAGTAATTGTTTCTACCATAAGTAATTCTGCATATTCCTCAAACAACTCTCTAAAGGTGCGGGTACGTGCCAAATCGCCCACCGTATGACCATTTTTGTTTTTAAGCGTACAATCGACTGCGCTACCTTTTTGCAACAATGCACAAGCTGAAAAGTACTTCCGTTCAGACACGGCAACCATAATAGCTGAATTACCATCATGATTTTGGTGATTAATAGCAGCATTTTTTCCAAGCAAAAATTCTATGCATTTAGAATCATTCTTCTCTGCAGCAAGAATAAGGGGAGTATTTCCACTCTCATCCTTAACATTGGGATCTGCTTTTGCACGAAGTAATCGGCGCATGTCTCGGTAATCTTTTTTTAGCACCGCCGCAGGAAAATTTCTATTGGCATGCGCCTGCATTGCTTGCGTAAGAACAGTTAAATCTTTCGATTTCGCCTCCGATTCCATAGCTCTTAAGCAAGAAAAACTACACAACGCTATCACCGCTACAGATTGCAAAAAATAAGCATTCATAGCAGAGCCCTTTTATTAGATCTAAAAAAACTAGTTAGATTTTTGAAGTAGAGTAATAATAGCAGGATCTTTGGCAAGATCTAATGCTGTTTTTCCTTTGTCTGTTTTTGCTGCGGGATTAGCGCCGGCTTTAAGTAAACGCTTTACTGCAGCAACATGGCCATATTCAGCGGCATTCATAAGTGCTGTTTCTCCATACTTATTCACACATGCAACACAAGCATCTGCTTTCAGTAATGCGTCAACAATGTATGCATCACCGATATATCCGGCTTTAACAAGCGCTGAGCATCCGTACGCATCAACGGCGTTAACATCAGCCCCTTGTTCAATCAAAAAGTCAACTGCTTCATGATGTTTTTTTAAAGCTGCCAACATGAGTGCTGTGCGGTTATCTTCTTTGGCTTTACGAGCTTCAAGAGAGGCGCCAGCCTTCAGGGCCTTACGCATGGCTTTAACATCACCTAATTCAGCCGCTTTGAGTAATCTCACATCGGCACTATCTTTTGTTTTTTTCTTGTACTCAGAACGAGCTATTGATTCATGCGCTACACACGAAGATAGCAATAATCCCACAACAAGCATTCTACGAACCATATTCTTCATATATACCCTTTCCCAAGATTAATAAAATTCTTCTTTAGGAAATTGTATATGATTATCAGTGACAGTTGCAATAAGAATGACATGTAATTTAAAAATGTTGATTACGTTGGCCCAGAAGACGCCTTGAAGCGATCTTTTTATTTTGTTGCATTCATTGATTCTGTCGCCATAGAATCTGCAGCAACGCCAGTCGGTGAAACCGGAGTATCATCTATTCCACTCATTAAATCATTTATTCTTGTGCGAGAGCTTGGCCGATAAGGTTTATGTCTAATTTTTGAAAAAGTAGCACCCAACTTAGAAACTTCATGATTATTAGACGGCTTGATTTTATGCTGAGCAAGCATAGCCTTAATGATTATTTGTTCCTGCTGCTCATGCGTTTCTTGATTTACAGATTGCTCCTCTTTAATGACCTCTAATGAAGGCGCATCTTTTTTGTTCTCTTGCATGCCATCAACAGAGCAAGTCGCTGAAATTAATACTACAAAAATAAAATTTTTCATAAGAATCCTTTAATAACTGGGTATAGTTATAATTTTATTCTAAGTCAATCCTAGCAAAACGCCTATGTTAATGCGCTTGTTTTTGCTATAATGTAAAAAAACCCCTTTAACCGTATGATAATAACCATGACCCAATTTTCATTTAAAATTCTTCATAAATCATCCAAATCTCGTGCTCGAGTAGGTATAATCAACACACCTCACGGTATCATCGAGACGCCTGGTTTTGTGGCAGTAGGAACCAATGCTACCCTGAAGGCCGTTGACAGCACTATGGTTGAGTCTTTAGGCTTACAACTCATGTTTTGTAATACTTACCATTTAATTTTGCAACCAGGCCCTAACACCATTAAAAAAGCTGGCGGCTTGCACAAATTTATAAAACGCAGTGGCCCCATTATTACCGATTCTGGTGGATTCCAGGTATTCAGCTTGGCCTACGGCACCGTCAACGATGAACTCAAAAGCAAAGGACAAAAAAAACATGACGGCTCGGTGATAAAAATTAACGAAGACGGTGTGTTATTCCGGTCATATCGCAATGGTGATGCCGTACTATTAACTCCCGAATCTTCAGTTCAAGCACAAAAGGATCTTGGTGCGGACATTATTATTCCCCTTGATGAACTCCCGCCCTACCACATCGATCCACGCAAACTGGTAGAATCATTGCATCGTACCCACCGCTGGGAAACTCGCTCACTCAACACACACCTTGCCAACCCCAATAATCAGGCAATGTATGCCGTAATTCATGGTGGCATTGACCCGGCATTGCGCAGCAAAAGTTGCGAATATCTGACCAAATTAGAATTTGATGGCTTTGCTGTTGGTGGCAGTTTAGGAAAAACACGCGAAGATATGTTCACTATGCTTGCGCACACCATGCCACAACTCCCTACCGATAAACCAAATCATTTGCTTGGCATTGGCGATCTATTATCGCTCGAGCAGTGCATTAAGGAAGGGGTCGACACATTTGACAGCTCACACCCAACCCGTTGCGCTCGCCATGGTTTGGTGTTCACCAAACGCGGCAATCTAAAAATTTTAAACAGTGGCAACAAAGAACTGTTCAGACCAATCGAAGATGATTGCACCTGCATGGTCTGCCAAAATTACACCGTTGCCTATATTCACCATCTTTTTAAAGCAAAAGAAATGGTGGCTTATAGCCTTGCAACCATTCACAATTTACATTTTATGATTCAATTAATGGCGGACTATCGCCGCAAAATTCTCGAAGGAGAACTCTAGACTATGAAACAGATCATATCCATTGAAAACATGGAAATTAAGTCAGTAGCAGCACTAAAAGACAGCAAAGAACGTTATGCACAAGGCAAATTCATTGCCGAAGGTATTCGCACTGTTTCAACCATGGTGCAAAAGGGCATGCTGCCGTTTATGCTCTATGCTACAGAAAAACTAATGCCACAAGCGCAGGAACTTGTGGCCGATGATCACATCACCCTTGTGTCAGAACAAGTGCTCAAAAAAATCAGCCAAACAACCTCCCCTAGTGGCATATTGGCCGTTTTTGCCATTCCAAAAGCATTAGCTCCGCACACGATTACCCCAGGCTTGGTTCTTGCAAATATTTCCGACCCAGGCAACATGGGCACCTTAATCCGTACTTGTGCTGCGATGAACATTAAGTCACTGGTGGTAGTAGAAGGTGTTGACCCTTACAATCCAAAAGTAATTCAAGCAAGCGCTGGCACTATTGCCCACGTGAATATTTTTTCATGGGATTGGCAGGAAGTTTTGGAAAATAAAAAACAACTTAAACTCTATGCTTTAGTTGTTGATGGCGGAAAAAACCCGCAAACCATTAACAAAGAATTTGCATTACTCGTTATTGGCAGTGAAGCACATGGCATTCCTGAACAATGGCTTGCCGATTGCGACGAACGCATCACCATCCCTATGGCAGGAAACACTGAGAGCTTGAATGCTGCTGTTGCTGGTTCAATTGCTGCTTACGAAGTTTTTGGCAAATAAAAAACCAATCGAGACTTATACATAATTATCGCCGGTCAGCAATGGCCGGCGATATGTTCTAACGAGGAATTGACCTATGAAAAACACAGCATACAAGACATTACTTCTCCTCTGCTTAATCTTGGCAGCACCAGCATATGCCATGGAACAAAAAGTAACCTCTATCGCAGTACAACCAGCTGCTCAAAAACAACAACTAGAAAAAAAGTCATGCTGCACACGCATCATGCATCGGTTCTTTGGAGCTCCCACTCCTCAGCTCGTCATAGTAAGAACCAAACCATTGTCAACACTTACAAAAGAAAACCAACAACTGTTAGACGACATCTCAGAAATACAGAGAGAAATTCGTTGCAAAACGACATGTATAAGAATACTACTTGGAGGCCTTTTATTAGCCAATGCAGCAACAATTTACAGACTTCTGCCAAGCGCTACTTCACACACAGCACCTCAATTATCCATAATTCAATTTAAGCGTGAAAATCACATTGAAGGATATGCGCAATTGAATGCCAACGAAAAAACTATAATAAGCTGTGCCGAATTCCATGAAAAAAATAAGCACACCATACAATGTGTTTTTATAGATACTGAAACTGGCAAAGAGACACCGATACATCCAAAAATGTATCGTACGCTTAAAGATCTTTATACAAAACCATAAGCAACCCCCTTATCTCCGGGCATGTTCTTTAAGCCATGCCTTCATATAATTTGGCATGGTTAAATCATACACTGTCTTTCCCTGTTTATTGCGAATAGACCCCCGCAAAGCAAGCCCTGTAGTCTGTGCCGCCACAATTTTGCTGCAATCAACTAACGCTTGAGCTGCATTGCAATGGCCATTTTGTGCCGCAATCATGAAGGCCGTTAATCCCTCATCATTTTGTTCATTAGGATTCACTTTACTCTTTATCATGAGAAGATAGATACTTTTAGCATCGTTATTTTCTGCCGCACGCATAAGTGGCGTAAAGCCTCTATAACCCTTGAGGTGTGGATTACCACCGCTTTCTATTAACATTTTGAGCATGGATGAATCTTTGTTCTGAGCCGCAAGCATGACCGCTTTTCGCGCAAGTTCATCAGTTAATTGTTGGCGACACTCTAATGCTTTCAAAAGAAGTCCTACGATATGCACATCTCTAGCTTTAATAGCAAGCCCTATGGGTGTTTGCCCGGCACTATTTTTTGCCATGGGATCTGCCTGCGCATCTAATAAAGAACATACTATATCAGCATTAATAACAGGAAATAGATCAAAGTAGGATGACTCTGGTTGGACTGCAAGGGTAAGTGGTGTTTGTCCGTCACTATCAAATGCATTGACATCCAATGTTGTACGTTCTAACGAATTACGTACACCACCAGGCACTTGATCACGTATGCTCATGCATAAAAGCTTATGTGCAAACAATTTTAAAATATTACCAACCTTGTAGAATGGCTCCGGTTGGACTGCAAGGGTAAGTGGTATTTGTCCGTCACTATCGAATGCATTGACGTCCAATGGTGCACACTCTAACGAATTACGTACTCCACCAGACACTTTGTCGCGTATGCTCATGAATGAAAGCTTATGTGCAAACAATTTTAAAATATTACCAACCTTTTCATAGCCATCTTGATTGTGTTGGCATGGCATAATAATGCTACTTGTGCTTAGGAGCAAAGCAGCTATTCCTTTTTTTATATACATAACAACCCCTCTTGCTGGATTATCTCGTGAACTTTAAATACCAACCTTTTCGCGCCAAAGCTTCAACGCGCTTATATTCAGCGGCATACTCCGCGTCGATAGCTGTTAAACGCTGCAAGCCTTGTTCCGTTTGCACCCAAGGATTAACCGCAAAACATTTTACTTTGACATGCTGATCATAGTCAGACTCATCACTCAAAGAATAATAACGCACATAATGCATTACTTTATCAAGTGCTTTTTCAATAATATCATCGTGACTGCTGCACAATATATTCCATATAATTTCATCCTGAGAAAAACAAATATCATCCGTAGTAATAAGATTAAGCTCAACAGCACGCTTCAGAGCAACCGCCGCATGTTGGTAGGTGTAACCATCTGATGCAGCACCAAACACATACTCAGAAAACCATAGAGAAATCATGCCTAATTTTTGTGCCTGAGCTACATGCTCAAAGCTCCACTCAGGATATTCAAAACAAAGGTCATTGACGATTGCACGCACTTCAGCCTCAGTTAATAATTGATCGGCAAGCGCACCGCGCAATAAATATTCAATGCGGTCCACACACAAATCTGGCTTATCTTGTTCCAGCATCTTTTGTTGCTTCTTTTGTACTGCAGAACAACAACCACCAATATGGTGTTTTTTCAAAATATCCATAATGCCAACCTTGTCCAAATACCATTCAAGCTTATCGTCTTGAAAAGAAGATTCAGAAAAATAGGTCCCAAATACCACATCGCCAACATGAGAAAAAACCGTATGAGAAGCATCATGAAGTAACCCCGCCACTTGCTCATCCAAGCAAGCACCAAAATGCCGTAATAACACAAAAACACCTAAAGAATGGTCATAACGAGAAAATGAAATTCCTTTATTGCCACAAGCAGCATCTCGGTACACCGTTACCCCATATTGCTCAATATGTTTTAACCGCTCGAAAGCAGAAGACCGTATTATCTCTACTAACACAGGCTCATGCACCTTATAATCACCGTATTCAGTCTGCACCACTAACTCATCACCTTTATCGATCACAAGCACTTCTGCCTGAAGCGGGTTGACAAAGATGAGTAATAATCCCAATAATAATGAATAATTTTTCTTGTTTATCATGAGTATTCTCCTGCAAACTTATTAGACTTGGCTTCTGAAACAATTCAGATTAAGCTTACAGACTAGGTGACGAAAAATATATAATAAGCTAAAGGTTTTTTACATGAGCATATCCCATACCCAAGAGTATAAATTATCACTTCCCGCAGCTGTTTTGATTAATATCAATATTATGCTTGGCGCAGGTATTTTTATCAATACACCAGAACTGGCAAAACAAGCTGGTATGCTCGGCGCTTTCAACTATCTTATTGTTGGCGTTCTCATGCTCCCGCTCATTCTTTCTATCGCACAATTATTGCGACTGCACCCAGCAGGTGGGTTTTATACCTTTGCACAAAAAGAAATCAATCCTTTTATTGGATTTTTAAGTGGTTGGAGCTACTTCACCTCAAAGTTGGCCTCTAGTATGCTGATGATCCACGTGTCAGTCACCTTGCTCCAGCTCATTATACCCAGCATTGCATGGATACATCCTTTTGCCCTCGACACCATGGTTGTCTGCCTTTTTTCTGCGCTCAATATGTTAAATATGAAAGCCGGTAGCACCATACAAACCATGTTTATTGGTTTTAAAACAATTCCAATATTCTTTGCGATTTTAAGCGGTATATTTTTGTTTCAAACGAATAATTTCATCGCCACGACAATCATGTGGGATGGCATCTATACGAGTTTACCTTTAGTGATTTATGCAGTCATTGGTTTTGAGGCTGCATGCTCCATGAGCAGTAAAATTAAAGATGCACACAAAAATGCACCGCTGGCAGTACTTATTTCTTTTGGCATTGTGATATCAATTGCTTTTTTATATCAGGCACTCTTTTATGGTGCACTCGGCACTACATTAACCCATGTAGATTATCGCGGAGCATTTCCCGCATTATTACATGCACTGTTTGGCGACTCCCTGCTCACCCATAAATTGGCAGGATTACTGCATATAGCCATTGCATCATCCACCTTGGGGGCTGCTTATGGCATCATCTTTAGCAACTCATGGAATTTGCACATCTTGGCACAACACCACCATATTATCGGTTCTCGATTCTTTACCAAACTCAATAGCAACTTCATTCCCTTTGCTTGCGTTTTGGTCGAAGGTGCGCTCTGCTTAATGTACTTGATAATAAGCCAAGGCAATCATGTCCCCTTACAACAAATTGGTGCCCTCGGATGCGTTATTGCCTACACCTTAAGCGTGATAGCACTCTTGCATGCAACACGCAATAATCCTGCTACGACCATCAAACGCTGGATTCCTATGCTTGGATTAGTAAGTTGTGCCATATTAATGACAGCATGCATCAATAGTTTTTTTGTGAAAGGAATGAGTTCACTCATTGTGTATTCATTGTTAATCGCGTTCGGCATTGGCATGTATAAAATTACTTTGCAGCGCGCACACAAACAATAAATTTGATCTTTTTCATGGTAAACATCAAGCAGCTGGGGCACAAATGGACTCCCTAGAGAAATAAATCTTTTTTTTGTAATATTTAAACAGTCTGATCATTGATTCTTTTTCAGTTTTCAGTGCGATCTGTTCTGCTGTTTAACCCAATGCATTCCTCACATACATGGATGCACCATATGAAAGTAAAGTATGTGCCAGTTGCACACGCCTCCCACGAACAGCACACATAAGGGGAGTAAAACCATCTGCGTCACAGGAATCTACATATGCGCCAGCTTTAAGTAATGCTTCTGTACTCTTTATATTGTTCATATAAGTCGCTTGCATAAGTGCAGTATTTCGATGATCGTCTCGACTATTCATGTTGGCCCCAGCTCTTGATAGCACATCTATACAGTCAATGCGCTGCTCATAACTGGCATGCATAAGCGCTGTCCAATCGACATTATCAGTATTGTTAATATTCGCTCGAGCGCCTATCAGCACCCGCATGCAATCAGCATGTCCATGTCTAGCTGCATGCATTAAGGGCGTCATACCATCAACACCAACGCCATCTACATCGTGACCCTGTTCAACCAACATGGAAACTTTTTCTGCATCACCATTGCAAGCCGCCCTTGTTAAACGGCTATCTCTAAAACAATGAATTAACCCATGACACACGGTACCAACAACAGCCAGTTGCAACAAACCAGTGTTCAAGTCAAACGCCATTGAAGTAGTAACATTATTATGGAGACTTACTATGACTACGACAAAAACAAGAATTAGTTTGCGCATGCTATAATAAATCCTATTTTAAAAAACAATGTGACATTTAAACTTCAGTAAAAAATAAAGGTTTTTATATGAACAATCCAGAAAAAATATCTAACGCACTATAAAAATAACTCTTTATTTTAATGACAATTTAATGTCATACTAAGATAAACGCAAACACAAAAACATTGAGAACATCATGAACCTTACACAATTCACAACAAACCGCACAGCAATTACTCCTGACCAACAATACGTTCATGCAGCAACATGGTTAGAAATTAATCAACAAGCGCTCGAACATAACATACAGAGTTATAAAGCTGTTATAGGTTCTGCGTTGCTTGCACCCGTGATTAAAAGTAATGCGTATGGCCACGGCATAGAACAGGTTGCTAAAATTCTTGATAATCACGAAGCTATTGGCATGATTTGTGTTGTAAGCTTGTCAGAAGCTCTCACGCTGCGCACCCTCGGCATACAAAAACCATTACTCGTACTAAGTATCATTGATGCTGATATAAAAAAAACCGCTCTCCACAACATCACCCTCGTTGTGTATACCATTGCTATGGCTGAAGCAATGAATAACGTTGGTAAAGAATATAATAAAAAAATGTCAGTGCATGTGAAAATTGATACGGGACTTGCTCGCCTTGGCGTGCCAATAGACACTGCCTTGGAATTTATTACCACACTCTCGCGCATGCCATACATTCACATCGAAGGCATCTTCACTCACTTTGCTAACTCAGAGAATAAAGACCAAACCTATATGACCCTGCAGCTTTCTCGATTTGTACACGTGTTAAATTCTCTTGAGCACCACAATATCCACATTCCGTATTGCCACGCAGCATCATCTGCTGGCATCACCGGAAATCTCAACAGTCACTTTAACATGGCACGGGCTGGCATTGGCATCTACGGCTTATGGCCATCACTAAGTAATAAAGAACGCGCACAAAAATTGCATCCAGATTTTACATTAAAACCAGTACTGTCGTGGAAAACAACGATCATTCAAATTAAAGAAATTCCAGCAGAAAGTTATGTTGGTTACGACTTGACGTATCAAACAAAAGAAGCAACACGCATTGCAGTTTTACCGGTTGGTTATTGGGATGGATTGAGCAGAAAACTTTCTAATAAAGGCGTGATACTCGTACACAACAAACAAGCGCCGATTATTGGCAGAGTTGCCATGAATCTCACCTGCATTAATATTACCGGCATCGATGCATCCATTGGCGATGAAGTAACGCTACTAGGAGCTGGCATAAGTGCTGACGATTTAGCCGCACAATGCGACACTATTAACTATGAAATAACCACACGCATCAATCCATTGTTACCGCGTATTATAAAACTATAATCTCTATCGCAACTTTAATGTCACAATAGCAAGCAAGCAAAGAATTAAAGAAATGATGCCAAAGCGCACAGTAATTTTTGCTTCAGGCCAACCAAGCAATTCAAAATGATGGTGAATCGGCGCCATTCTAAAAAGGCGTCGTCCCAAGTAACGATATGACAGAACTTGCAACATCACTGATACGGTTTCGAGCATAAAGAGCCCGCCAGCAATAGGCAGTAGCATCTCTTGCTTTGCCATGATTGCCATCAACGCTAAACCACCACCAAGGGCTAATGCGCCAACGTCACCCATAAAAATTTGGGCTGGATAGGTGTTATACCATAAAAAGCCTAGCGATGCGCCGACAAGAATAGAACCAAGAACGGTCAGTTCTGCGCAACCGGCAAAAGGAATATGCAAATAAGAAGCAATCACGGCGTGCCCAGCCAAGTAACAAACCAAAGAAAACGTAGCAAAGTTTTGCACCAATGCCCCAATGGCAAGACCATCAAGACCATCGGTCAGGTTGACTGCGTTACTGGTTCCTACCAAGATAAACATAACCCAAGGAATAAACAGCAACCCAATATCAGGTTGTAGATTTTTAAAGAAGGGAAATACTATCGTGGTATCAACCACCTGGGTAGCATACAAAAGCAACCCGGTCACCCCCGCCACAAAACATTGCAGGTTAAATTTCAGTGCGGCCGAAATGCCCTTTTTCTTCTGAATCTTGTTCCAATCGTCCCAGAAACCTATGGCGCCAAAGCCAAGCAAACACCATAAAAATATCCAGATGCGAACATCGGCCAAATTGCACCATACAAGGACACTGCCCACGACCACCATCAGAATAAAGAGCCCACCCATGGTTGGCATATCGTCCTTTTTTCTGTGGTTTTCTGGGGTCCACTCACGAGCCTTAGACCTAAAAAATCTCTTGGACATAGCAATAAACCAATCGCCAAAGATAAAGGAGAAGATAAGGGCGGTTAGAAGAGAGGTAACTGCCCGCACACTGATATAATGAAATACGTTAAAAAATGGGGCACATTGCTTGAGATGTAGCGATATATGGTATAACACACTAAAAACCTGGTTAAAATGGGGAAAATGGCAATAACGATTACTCAGTCCAGAATAGCTTAAATCACTATTAAATCAACCTATTGCCCCCCCTGTTGACTATAGAACTCTATGGTTTAGACTGAGTAGGTGATAAAACATGTTTAAATAAACAAATAAACCCCCAAGACACGGAGGAATTTTATGATGTGTCCTTTATCAAAAAATGGAATTAAAAACAGCTTGTTGCTGGTAGTAGGATTAGTAATTGCAAGCAGCGCGCAAGCACGAGATATCGTAGAGATCTTGGATCATGTGGAAACACATATCAGACGTGCCGGTGCAAATCACACAGACATCGTTAATTATCGCGAGAATGTTCGCAAGGTACTCTGTGATTTCTTAGATAAAAGCAATAACGAACGCTACGAAATTCACTTGGATAGAATACAAGTATACGTACAAGCCTTGCTCGTATTTGTAGAACATCCACACTATCAAAGCGCAAAGGCAACACTTGCCAAGCTGCATAAAGATCTTGTCGACATGCTCAAGATCTTAAGAGAAAACCGAACCGCCTTTTCACTTGGCACAAAACTTAACAAATACAAACCTCTTTTGCCTAACTGCATCAGAAGTAAGAACGTATTTGAACTTGCTAGCGCAATCAATCACCGCCTAGCATGCTAATAGACTAAACATTTACATCATCCTTTCTTTTATTCCCTATGGTGTCGATCGCACCTCAATGATCCTTAGATGGGGAAATGTAGGTTATATTCTTTATTTGTAAGAATCATTTTAAATAATAATCCCAGGGTACTATACTACTCTGGGATTATTATTTAAAACCGGGAGAACTCATGAAGCGTTTTTTACTGCTCGTCATCTGCTGTATAGCTACATCTACCGCTCAAGCAACAGAAAAAATCGAATCCATTCGCGACACCATAGTCAGCACCTTAAAACACACCAACCCCACTACGCTTGCCCAATTCAATGAATTTTATAAACAATACGAACAATCAGTTTTTGAATTCTTTGACCCAAAAAATGAACTACCCCTCACGCAACATATAGAACGCATGAACCAAGACCTCAAGACCCTCAAAGGTGTCTACGACAACCCGCAATTCAAAAGCGTGAGGCCAAACCTCCTCGATCTCAACAACCATTTTATCGCAATGGTGGCGATATTAAAACAATACATCGGCTCACGCAACTCTATTGGCATGGCATTGAATGTCAGGCCGTTTAAATTTTTACTGCCCGCTGCGGTCAAAAATCGGGGAAATATATCACTTTTTAAAAGCCTACACCATCGCCTCACCTGCTAATGACCAACCGCCAGACCTTTTTTTGCTCTAACTTGCCAGCTTTACCCAGTTCAAGTAGACTAAAAATTATAAAAAAGTCTTATACCCCTATCATTTTTTAGGTTTCGCGTTAATCATTATGAATCAAACTATGTCTTATGATTTTGATGTTATTGTTGTTGGTGGTGGCCATGCTGGCATAGAGGCAGCGCACGCTGCAGCCAAAATGGGCTCAAAGACACTCTTGGTAACCATTAACTTGGACACCATAGGTCTTATGCCATGCAACCCGGCCGTTGGCGGTGTAGGCAAAGGTCACATCGTTTACGAGTTGAGTGCCCTGGGTGGCCTCATGCCAAAGTTATGTACCAAAACCTACCTGCAAGCTCGCATGCTCAACACGCGTAAAGGTCCTGCCGTCCAAGGCCTCAGATTACAGATCGACAAGTACGCCTACAACAAATTGAGTAAAGAAGTTCTAGAGCGAATTGAGAACCTGACTCTGCGCATGGGCATGGTTGAAGAAATTCTTATTGATGACGCACGTAACATCCGTGGCATTAAAACCCGTGATGGCTCAGAATATTTAGCGCCAACCTTAATTATTACCACCGGAACCTTCTTAAACGGTAAAATTCATATCGGGCCGACAAACTATCCTGCTGGCCGCCAAGGTGAAGAAGCAGCTTTAACGCTTTCATTTTTCTTAGAAAAAATGGGTATCAAGCTTGGCCGCCTCAAAACAGGAACCCCACCACGCTTACTTCGCTCAAGCATTGATTTTAGCAAGATGACACAACAAGAGCCGGATAACTTAAACTATCTGTTTGAGTTTTATCCGCACAGCTCTGTTGAAACACGTCCCTGTTTTATTACCGAAACTAATGCAAGAACACACGAGATTATTAGAAAAAACTTACACTTATCAGCTATGTACAGTGGCAACATTCAAGGCATTGGCCCACGGTACTGCCCTTCTATTGAAGACAAAATTTCCCGCTTTGCTGACAAAACCTCACATCATATTTTTGTGGAACCAGAAGGCGCATCGTCAGAAGAAATTTATCCGAATGGGCTTTCCACCTCACTGCCAGTCAGCGTACAAAAAGAATACATTCAATCGATTGCTGGTTTTGAGCAAGCAGTCATCACACGCCCAGGCTACGCCGTCGAATACGATTTTGTTATGCCAAACCAATTGCACCACACGCTAGAAGTTAAAACCGTTGGCGGCTTATTTTTAGCCGGACAAATTAACGGTACCACCGGGTATGAAGAAGCAGCCGGCCAAGGAATTGTTGCCGGTATTAATGCCCACTTAAAAGTAAAAAAACAAGAACCATTTATTTTAGACCGCACTGAAAGTTATATCGGCGTTATGATTGACGATCTAATTACTTTCAGCGTTGACGAACCTTATCGCATGTTTACCTCACGCGCCGAACGTCGCTTGTTGCTGCGTCAAGACAACGCATTCCTTCGTTTGACTGATCGCGCGTATAAACTCGGCATGATTGACGAACAACTGTACCGCGACTTCAAACAAGAAAAAGACATTATCAACCAAACATTAACCGATTTGCGTGCTGGGCAAACCAATACACAACTATTAAAACTTTTTGGTGAATTAGAATGCAACGCCCAAGCCATTAAGGAATCTACAACCAACACACTTTCTGACCGCAGCGTACAAACAATTTACGCTGAAGTTCGGTATGAACCTTACCTAAAACGTGAGGAAAAAGAAGTAGAAAAAACCAAGGCGCATCAAGAGCTCATTATCCCCGCAACGCTTGATTATATTGACATGCCAGGGTTATCAAGAGAGCTGCAACAAAAGCTCACCAAATATAAACCTCACACCATTGCCCAAGCATCGCTCATTCAAGGTATAACGCCAGCAGCTATATCGCTTCTGATTTTTAAGATCAGAAACATGAGTAGAAGCAAAAATATAGTTGAATCATCGTGTAAAATTGGGTAAGGTACCAACAAAAGAACTGTACCTCGCTATAAGGATTTTTATGAAATTAAAGCATCTATTTTTCTTACTTACCCTGATTTGCCTGCCAATCATTCTGCACACCCGCACAAAAAAATCTGAAAAAGAAAAACTACCGGCCTATTGCTCAGCAAGCCAAAAACCGTCAGTAAGAAAACAACAAAAAGAATCTCCTATAGTCTCGCCAGCATCGCTTGTAAAAACAGATGTGCCATCAATCAAGCAAGCACAAAAAATTGCACCTAAGGTCGAACAAACCATTACCATCAATGATGCCTGCTTTGGCAAAGAAACCTTTGGTTACTACAAGTTTATGATGTGGCATTATCCCAATAAATTTGAATTGACCTGTAATGGCACACTGATTTTGACCTTTAATGGACAAAAAGTAACGCGCATCGCCAACACCGTAACTGCCGACCTTACCAAGCCATTAAAATTCCGTTTCGATTGGGAATTCCAAGGCGGTAGCCGCAATGGATGGAAAGAAGCTAGCTATCAAGTAGCTAGCACTACACAAGAACTCACCATCGACTTTGATTGGAAAAATGAACCTGCACAAATTCTTGTGTCTCCTGCAACGCTCTTAGAACCCATTAACAGTTATAAAAATAAGTAAAAAATTATGATGCGTCGAGAACTATGTCACCTGTGGGGTCCATTTTCAATCTATAGTTATGGCCTAGCTCTAGCAGCTGCCATACTTCTGTTTGTATGGCTATGCCTCCGTCACCCGCGCCGCGCCAAAATTATTTCCACCGAAAAGTTTATTGAAACAGTAGGCTTGAGCTTAATTGTAGGGCTTATCGGCGCACGATTACTTTTTATCGTTAATTCGTATGATGAATTTGAGAGCATAGGTTCATTTTTTAGTCTTTGGAATGGCGGCCTTTCATTACTCGGCGGCATTATTGCCATAGTGCTAGTTATGCCTTTCTATTTAAAGAGCATTAATGTCCCCGTTCTTCCCCTGCTTGATATAGCCGCAATTCATGCACCGCTCTTACAAGCTATTGCCCGCCTTGGCTGCCTTATGGCCGGTTGTTGCTACGGCAAACCAACCGATCTCCCCTGGGCAATTGTTTATTCAGACCAACAGAGCGAAGCACCTTTGAACATTGCTCTGCATCCAACACAAATTTATACCTCAATCGCTATGCTCCTTGTTTTTGCTTTCTTTTATTTTTACTTACAAAAAAAAGTCACTATCCCCGGACAATTGGTCATGGCTTACCTTATGACTGAAGGCGCCGTACGCTTCTCAGTCGACTTTTTCCGTGACGATCAAGAGTATTTTTCAGGGGATATGCATCACACAATTTCCGCACATCAATGGCTTGCTTTAGGGCTTTTTACAGCCGGTCTAGTAGGTTTGATTTTAATCCGTTACACTAATAATGAGCGATACAATAACGCCCAATAACCTACGCTCCACCAAACGCCTAAACTAAACGGAAATTGCCCATGAGTCTTTTTAATTTTATCAAATCATCCCTCTCTATATTGGATGTAGTAGGCAATTATACAACACTCAAAAAAGCTGGACTCTATTGGAAAGGTCACTGCCCATTCCATAACGAAAAGACCGCATCATTCACGGTAAGCCCTCATAAAGAAATTTATTATTGCTTTGGCTGCAACAGCGGCGGCGACCTCATTTCTTTTATCGCTAAAGTCGAAAACTGCTCGCCCATAGAAGCTGCAAAATTATTGGTCGAGCGCTATCAACTCAATCCGCCTGCCGATACATTCGACGGTCACGAATATAAGCCGGAAAAAAGCAAACATTATTACGAGCTTTGCAAGGCCGTAGCAACCTGGTGCCACGAGAGCCTCCTGCAATCACCCATGCTCATGGATTATCTGAAAAAACGGGGTTTTACCAAAAACATGGCAAGCTATTTTACCATCGGATATTTTCCTGGTGGATTGGCTGCTGTACAGAATCTCATGAAAGCAATGGGCACGCATCAAATTCTGCCTCACGACCTGATTGAAGCTAATATTTTAAGCCAAGGCAAAACAGTCCTTTATTCACCTTTTGAAGAACGCCTAATGTTCCCTATCAAAGATCATTTAGGAAGATACTGTGGATTTGGCGGCCGCGTGTTTAAACCACATGACGAGCGCCCTAAATACTACAACTCACGAGAAAATGAATTCTTCACCAAAGGGTCGTTACTCTTTGGCATCGATTTAGCTAAAAAAAGTATTCAAGAAACCGAAACTGCATTTTTGGTTGAAGGGTACACCGACTGCGTAGCAATGGTTCAACATGGGTATCCTAATACCGTAGCAACGCTCGGCACAGCCTGCACAACAGAACACCTCAAACAACTTGCTCGCTACACCCAACAGCTCTACATTATTTACGATAGCGACAATGCTGGACACCAAGCAATCTTGCGTCTCACTGAACTCTGTTGGCAAGTCAGTCTTGAACCAAAAGTTATTTGTCTACCTGCCAAAGAAGACCCTGCATCATTTCTTGGCAAAGGGAATGACCTCAAGCCGCTTATTGCAAAAGCCCAAGATATTTTTATGTTCTTTATTGATGCAGCCGGCAATGAATTCAGCACCAAACCGCTCAGCGAAAAAATTGCCCTGGTAAGAAAGCTCGTCGCCACGATTCACAATATCGACGATTCACTAAAACGGGACATTCTGCTCCAAAAAGCTGCCAAAACGCTGGACATCCCTTTGCAATCTATGCAAAACGAACTAGCACGAACCGCCCTTCGATACGATTCTCAAAAAGAATCACTCAGGGTGAGCGGGACAGAATTATCATTAGCCTCCGCGCAACCAAAAACCGTAGCAAAACCAGAGAAACCAGCCAATACACCGCCAGTCTACCAGCCCATACCAAAGCTGGAAAAAATGATTTTTTCTGCTATAATGGACAATATGCAATTATTTAATAGTAAAAACGATAAATATTTGCTCGAGTATCTTCCAGCTCCATTACGTGATATACTAGAAAAACTAAAATCATTAACAGAGCACCGTAAAGGCATAGACTTTATACAGTTTTTCGACACACTCAATGAGTACGAACAACAGTATGTAAGCAAGCTTTTATTGGAACAAGAAGAAAAGAACATACAGCCAGAGGCATTTGAGCAGTTAGTGCTCCAATTCCACAAAAAGAATTGGAAGAGTATAGTGCACGCAATAAAGACGAAATTGACACAAGCAAAGAATGAAAACAACATTGAAGATGTCGAAAAATTAATGCAGGATTTCCTGGAATTGAAGCAGGCTGTAATAGAAAAAAATATTATATAACTAGGGACAGATAACTATGACAAAAACCAAGGCGACCAGTAACAACAAAAAGGAAACAAAAAAAGTTGTTACAACCAAACCATCTAAGGCAACAAAACCTACGCCAGCAACCCCTGCCAAAAAAACAGCAGTCAAACCTGTTGCTGCTTCTACGCCTAAAAAAATAACTCCTGTCGTCAAACCTGCACCCCTAGCAAAAGAAGTTCCAGCAAAAAAAATTGCACTCGCTACTCCCGTAGCAAAACCTGCTCCTGTAGTAAAAATTATTCCGGTAGCGCCTGCTGCAAAAGCTCCACTTAAAAGACCTGTAGCAAGACCTGCGCTCGCTGCTGTAAAAAAACCAAAAATTGAAATCAATGAAGCTGACCTAAAAAAAGAATCCATCGAAGAATTCATTGAAAAAGGCAAAAAGCACAATCTATTAACCTATGAAGAAGTCATAGAATTTTGTGAAAAAAATCATTTGGTCGAACAAGAAACTAATGAGCTCTTGCGCACTCTTGAAAAAGAAAACGTTGAGCTCATCACTCAAGAAGAATTTGAAACTTCTCAGCAAGGCTTAGAGGGTTACGAATCTGACGAAACTCTTGAACGCACAACGAACATCAAGGCAAAATTAGAAAACTCAATGCAGTTAGACCACCTTGATGAAGAAGATGCTGATGAAGAAGATGGCGAAAAAGAAGAAGAACACGAAACGATTCGCAGTGAAGCTTCACCTGTTGCTGATGGTGTAAAATCATATCTCCGTGATATTGGTAAAATACCACTTCTTAACAAGAAGACAGAAACAACCATTGCTGAATCAATAGCAAACAGCAAAAAAGAATCTATTGATGCTATTTCTCGCTTCCCATTCATTCATAAAGAATTTGTGTTAATCGGCGAAAAATTACAAAAAAATAGCGCACATCCAAAAGATATCATTCAGTTCTCAGAATTTGATGAAGAAAACTTACCTAAGATCGATGAAGAAAAATCGGCGCTCGTTAATACGATCAAAAAAATTGAAGACCTGATTGATAACGAAGAGAAGATTTACCTGAGCTATCGTAACAGACCTGATTACCTAGAAAAAAAAGACGAGATGCTCAAGAAGGTTAAGCTGAATAAAGAAGAAATCAGCAAAACCATTCAATCTATTAGACTTGCCAATAAATTAATTCGTAAAATGGGCAAAAAAATAGAAAAATATTACAACAAGATTCAAGAAAAAGAAGAATCCATCCACATTTTGCAAGATAATTTGAAAAAATACAGCTTGCTCAAAAATCCTACTGAAGAAGAACTTCAAGCAAAGGACGAAGAAGAACGTAACTTCCGGGGCTCACTAAAAATAATCAAAAAACTTGAAGCCGAAGCTGGTCTTCCTAAAGAAACCATTGCAAAGCTATTCAGACAATTACTTATTGCACAAGCAAACGATAAACGAGCAAAAGACAATCTTGCAAAAGCAAACTTACGTCTCGTAGTCAATATTGCTAAAAAGTACGTCAACCGTGGTCTACACTTCTTGGACTTGATCCAAGAAGGTAACATCGGTCTTATGAAGGCAGTAGAAAAGTTTGAGTTTGAACGTGGTTACAAGTTCTCGACCTATGCAACCTGGTGGATTCGTCAAGCGATAACCCGCGCTATTGCCGACCAATCACGTACTATTCGTGTACCAGTGCACATGGTTGAAACACTCAACAAGATTAATAAAATTAAGCGTACCTTTATCCAAGAACACGGTAGAGAACCATCTCATGCAGAATTGGCAAAAGAGCTTAATTTAGATGAAAAGAAAATTAAGAACATCATTAAAATTTCTAAAGAACCTATCTCACTTGAAGCCCCCGTTGGTGATGGTGACGATGTATCTATTAAAGATTTTATTGAAAACGAAAACGAGTTTTCACCTTCCGATGCTGTTGCAAACAACGATTTGAAAGAACGTGTGCGTGAGGTGCTCAAAACCTTAACCCCTCGTGAAGAAAAAGTATTGAAAATGCGCTTTGGTATCGACGTTGCTTCTGAGCATACCTTAGAAGAAGTTGGTAAAGACTTTTCAGTAACACGCGAACGTATTCGTCAGATTGAAGTAAAAGCATTGCGCAAACTGCGTCATCCGTCTCGTAGCAAGAAACTTCTCACCTTCTTTGAAAAAGAGTTGGCAGAAATCATGACTAACGAAGATATTCAAGACGATGGCGATATCGATATCAAAGATAATGATATGGATATGGACGACGACGAATAAAAACAATAGAATACAAAACATAGATATATAACATTTAACACACATTAAGGTAGATAAAACTATATGGGGTCTTTGCTCTCAGCAATTCAATTACCAGTTATTTTGTTTTTTATAGGGCTTTCTACACGCGCTATATTATCGTTTTTAGAAACAAGTGTTACCGCACTTCGTTTGTTTAAGCTGAAGGAGCTTGCTCAATCAACTAAACAATACGATACGCTCTTTAAAACGTTGGAACAAAGTCCTCATCGAGTACTTATTACCATTCTTATTGCCAATAACTTGGCCGATGCTGTCACCATTGTATTGGCAGCACACATTACCCAAACAATTTTTGAAAGCCTTCAGCTATCAAGTAGCCTAGGGGTTTCAGTTGGTGTTGCTTTTGCATCGCTCACTACTATTGTTTTTGGTGAAATTATTCCTAAAAACTTAGCCAAGGGCCAAGGGGAGCGATTATTTCAATCCATGTTATGGTTAATGAATATTCTATTTTACGTTTTGTATCCATTGGTTACTGTGTTAATCAAAATTTCTGATTACTTAGTATTCAAAATTACCAAGAAAAGAACATCTGAAGGTGGCAGCGAATGGGTATCATCTGAACGCGAAATTCAGTTTTTGATTGATTACATCCACGAAAAAGGCTTGATGGAACCAGAAAAAACTGAAATGCTCCAAAACGTCTTTGATCTGGGACACACTCCCGTCAAAGAAATCATGGTGCCGGCAACTGATATCATCTCCGTGAACGTGAGTACCACCATTAAAAATACTCTAGAATTATTTTCAAAACATCGCTATACCCGTATGCCGGTTTATGAAAATCAATCAGATAATTTCATCGGCATGGTTCATCAAAAAGACATCTTTGTATTGTTATCGAACAATGAAGACAAACCGCTTAAAGACATTATGCGTCCTATGCTCTTTGTCCCTGAGACGGTTAAGGTGAGCCAACTTCTACGTGAATTCCGCCAACAGCAGATGCATATTGCGATTGTTCTGAATGAACATGGCAGCGTGACTGGCTTAATAACCCTGGAAGATGTGCTTGAAGAAATTGTAGGCGAAATTAGCGATGAGCATGAACCTGTATCAGAAAAAATAATTCCCCTCAAACAAGGAGGCTGGTTGGTTGATGCTTCTATTCCTCTAGAAGATTTAGAACCTTTACTCAGTTTTATTTTTGAAACAGAAGATTCAGTTACCCTTGGCGGCTTCATGACAGAGCAGCTGCAGCATCTACCTAAAAAAGGCGAACGAGTACTGTATAAGGAATATTATTTCCAGGTACAAAAGGCAAGTCAAAAACGGGTACAACAAGTACTGATCTTTGCAGAAAAAAGCGCCCAACCAACAATAGTCTAAAAAAAACTGCTCAGAAAAAATACTATACTCATTTTATACATCGTATTCCTCTGCGCATTAATTGTTTATCAACATACATTGATCAAATATTGATTTTGAATTACGACATGCACTACAGTATCAAAAAAGTACTGTAAGCACTCAATCCCAAGAAAAGGAAGCGGTAACTATGAAATTAGTCTCACCATTTTTCGCCATTTTATTATGCAGTTTAGCATTTTTTTCAACACAAATAAACGCTGCCAGTAAGCCGAACAAACCCAAACCGCAAACCCCTAAAGTTGATGCTACACAAGAAGTTAATCAACTCAACGCAGCACATGAAACGGCAACTGAACAAATAGTATTAGGCACGTTTGCCAATCTTGTACAAAACTTCTTTAACATCGTACAAAACCCACACAACTCTACTAATGTTGGCACCAACGTTACTCAAATGGTAGCGGGTATTGTAAGCGCTGCATTACAAATTATGAAAAACTTACCCGAAGACATTACGGCTGAAGAAAAACAATACTGTCTTGACGAGCTTGAAACAACCTTGAGACAAAGCTTACGCACCCTTGCATTGGCACAAAAGGCGCTTAAACGTACCCAACTGCCATGCGCATAATATTTGTTATCGTACTCCTTTTATTGCCATGTTCAACGCATCCAAAAAAAGCTGCGCATTCCTCACTACAAAAACAACTCAATGCACTTACACCTAAGCAGCTAGAAAGGATTGGCAATAAAATTTGGGACAACGAAAGCAACAAATCTATCGACAAACTCACCTGGTGGATCAAGGGTGAATCATGCGCATCTTTGGGTATTGGGCATTTCATTTGGTATCCAAAAAATGGTAGTGATGGTTTTACACAAACATTCCCCGCGCTGCTTGAATATTTAGTTTCCCATGGCGTTGCGCTACCCACATGGCTCACGTGCAACACCGCGTGCCCTTGGTCTACACACGCAGATTTTTTTGCAGCATTTGCAAGCAAACAGATGCAAGAGTTACGAACACTCCTTTCGACCACCATCGACTTGCAAACAAAATTTATGATACATAATGCATGCACCTGTTTTGACACCATGCTTGCACAAGCACCGCGTGACAAAAAAGCAACCATCAAAAAACAACTTGAATGCATTGCACAGGACAATAATGGCCTCTATGCACTTGTTGACTATCAACATTGCAAAGGCATTGGCGTGAATAAAAACGAACGCTACAATGACAAGGGATGGGGACTATTGCAAGTATTAGAAGAAATGCAGAACACACAAAACAATAAAAGTGCTACACAAGAATTTGCTGAATGCGCAAAAAAAATACTCACCGAACGCACCGAAAATGCACCACAAGAAAAAAATGAACAACGATTTTTATTAGGTTGGAAAAAAAGAATAAACACGTATACACAGCCACTGTAGCGCAATTCCAATCTGTCACAAAAAAATATTTTCGCAAAACTATTGCCGAAGAAAAAAAATTATGGTAATTATATATATCAGTAAGCAGAAAAGAGTTCGCTGTAAATGTAAGCAGTAAGCAGCAGACTCTAACCATAAACCAACAAACCTCAGTCAAAGGAGTACATCAATGATGTACGATCACGCGCATTGCGCACATAGATGTTCGGATAACCGATCTCATTTCAACCTTTTCAACACAACAACCTTCTTTTCTTTATTATTCTTATTCTTTAGTTATCGCGCCCTCCAGCAAAATATTATTATTGCCCGCTGGCAGAGCTAAATTACCCCCCCCCATTTTTTAATGCCATATTTTCGTAATTCCCTATAAACCTCAGCAGATGTTGTGCGTCTCTTGCATGCATAACAATTCAAGCTTGGTTGATAGTATAAAAACTAAGGAGCACACCCATGAATGTGCATAGACGTATAATAAAAAAAGAAAACATGCTTGTACTTATAGTATGTATGACCGTAATGCTCCTCAAAATATGCTCCATTGTAGCCTTGTGCTCAAAGCATAACGAACACCATGAGCTGGAACATACCCTCCATACGCATATAACCGTAAAAAAAAACTCAAAAAACCATAGCCCTAAGGAATAGCTGACCCTTACTTTCTTTTTTTTTCAGTTCTGATAGACTTTTAATAGTAATTACCTATTAACCTTCTAATCAGAACAGCTACGGCTTTGGGAAACAATAACCAAGGTTCGCAACCAATACCATGATACAAACAAATAACCTTAGTCTTGCTTTTGGCGATCAAATCGTTTTTGATAACATTTCCTTTACCCTCAATCAAGACGACCGCGTTGGCTTGGTTGGCCGTAATGGATCGGGTAAATCTACCCTTCTCAAGGCGATCGCCGGACAACAACACCTGGATTCAGGAAAAGTTTCTATTTCTAACAAAAAAGTGGTCGCCTATATGCCACAAGAAGTGGTATTGGAATCTGAAAAATCAATTCTTGAAGAAACATTAACTGCCTCTGCTTCCTTAGTCAAAATCCAAGAAGAAATAGCAGCCCTTGAGCATCACCTATCCCTCGACCATGCAACGGCTGACCTCGAACGTTATGCAGATTTGCAAGCAGAGCTCTGCGAACTCAACCCTGCTCTTGTTAAAGCTCAAGCGCAAGAAATTTTAATTGGCCTTGGCTTTAGTGAAGCGCAATTGGCAACCACAGTAAACACCTTGAGTGTTGGGTGGAAGATGCGTATTGTATTGGCAAAGTTGCTCCTTCAAAAAGCTGACTTTTATCTCTTTGACGAACCAACAAACCATCTTGACATCGTTGCCAAAGATTGGTTTTTAGAATTTTTAAAAACATCAGATTTCGGTTATCTCTTGGTAAGTCACGAACGTTATTTCTTAGATTACCTCTGCGAAAAGATTTTAGAAATTGAACGAGGCAAGGCAACCTTCTATAACGGTAACTACTCCAAGTATGTTGTTCAAAAAGAACACAATCTTGAAATCTTGGAATCTGCCTACATTCAACAACAAAAAGAACTTAAACAAAAAATGGCAACCATCGAACGGTTCCGTGCTTCAGCAGCTCGTGCAAAATCAGCACAGAGTATGCTTAAATCGGTAGAGAAACTCGATCTGATTACCATGCCACCTGCCATGAAAACTATGAAGTTCAACTTCCCTCCCGTCCAACAATCGGGCAAAGTTGTGCTTGAAGTTGATGGCCTTGCTCACAGCTTTGGCGACAAAAAAATATTCAGCAATGCCTCATTCCAGATTGAACGTGGCGAAAAAGTTGCTATTGTTGCACCAAACGGCGTGGGTAAAACCACCCTGTTTAATATTATAATAGGCCAAATACCAAAACAAACGGGTACCATAACTCTTGGCTATAATGTTATCCCAACAATCTTTGCACAAGATCAAAACAAATCACTCGATGGATCAAAAAACATCATTGAAAATCTTCATAACGCATGTCCTAAGAAATCGGAAGGAACCTTGCGATCATTCTTAGGTTCATTCTTATTCACCAGTGATGATGTGTACAAAAAAATAAACGTATTGAGTGGTGGAGAAAAAAACCGCGTTGGTATGGCATGCGTTCTACTGCAAGATGCAAACCTATTGCTCTTGGATGAACCTACAAACCATCTTGATATTCAATCCAAAGAAATCTTGCTGACTGCGCTTAATGCATTCCAAGGAACCATCCTTTTTGTTTCTCACGACCATGATTTTATTAATAAATTAGCTACACGCATTATTGAGTTGACACCTAGCGGAACCCATGGCTACTTAGGCAACTACGAATCTTATCTCTATCAAAAAAAGCATGAAACATCTGCAGCACCTAAAGCAAAGAGTGCTTTTGCCAACCTTGCTGCCGTAGCTGAAGCCCCTAAAAAACCTGCTGGCAATCAATATGAAATTAAAAAACTGACTCGCAAGCTCGAACTCAAAATAGCTAAGCTCGAAAAAGATATTGCTGCCGTTGAGGAAACATTTTCTAACCTTACGTACGGTTCACAAAATTTTATTACGACACAAGAAAATCTCAACAAGCTAAAAGCTGAACTTAAAGATGCAGCACACGCTTGGGAAGAATTACATAAATAGCTTCATTTAATATTGACTTATAGGCACGGTGTTTTATTTTTAATAAAACACCGTGCCTATTTTAATAAAAATGTTTCTAACTCTTACATGAGCTTATTCCCTATTTATATCGGCCGTATCGCTTCATAATCAAAAAAAATATTTTTAATTTCATTTTTTTGTCTGCATGAGATAAAATCATTTTGAAGATAATGCCTTTACACACGGGGTATGCCATAATGAACAGACACAAAACAATCGCTTATTATGGGGTCATCATCGCTCTTGCGCTGAGCACCTCGGGATGTCTGCATCTGCCGCCCTATCGCCTGAAACGGAGAAAGGTCTTTATACCTTTAACCACTCCTGTGTGTCCGCCAGAAAACCCATCAAAAGAACACAGCATCTCCATTTGGATTCATGGCACGCGCTTAATTCCAAGACCAATTTTATTTAACTATTTCTATAGCAAACCTGGATTACACCATGCCAGCGTACTAAACCAAAATTGTTACTTGTTACGAGAACTTGCCGACACGATCACCAATACTGATCCGCAACGATTCCCTTTTGATAATTTTTATATATTTGGTTGGTCAGGAGAGCTATCTGAAAGAACTCGTAAGGAAGCTGCCCTAGAATTGTATCAACAATTAAAAGAGCTCACCGTATCCTACTATGAAAAGTATAAGGTAAAACCTAACATCCGCCTCATAACCCACAGTCATGGAGGCAACGTTGCACTCAATCTAACACAAGTAAAAAATCATCTTGATAAAGAGTTCACCATAAAAGAGTTGATTCTGTTGGCATGTCCCGTACAAAAGAAAACCATGGATTATATTCACGATCCTCTGTTTGAAAAAATATACGCGTTATATTCAAGCCTCGATCTATGGCAAGTTCTTGCACCACAATTTTTGTATCGCACAGAAGTGCATATAAAAAACAAAAAAGTGATACGCTCTAAAATGCCACTATTTTCTGAGCGGCGCTTTCCATCAAATCCAAAATTGGCTCAAATAAAGATAAAGATAAATGGCAATGCCATCTTCCACTCAAAGTTTACCTCATCAAAGTTCATGCAATTATTGCCAAGCATTCTCGACGAAGTTACTACGTGGCAAAAAGAAGAGCCACAATATCCTTACGACAAACCAGACACCAAGAGATTATTGAGCATTTCGACCAAGCAACGCTAATGCTTTTTTTACAATGCCAGCTGCATCAATGCCTGCCCATGCAAGAAGCTCTTGTGGTTTTCCTGAGCGTGGCAGTTGTGTAACAGCAAGACATTCAATGGTAATATCGGCGTTGCGTAATGCATACGTCACAGCCTCACCCAAGCCACCCTGCAGATAATGATCTTCGACGGTAATCAATTTTTTACCCGACGCTTGCGCAACCTTAATGATCGTTTCATGGTCAAGAGGTTTAATAGAATACAAATCAATCACTGCAACCGATATGAGTTGCTCTTGAAGTTTTTCGTAAGCCTTGAGGGCTTCAAAAAGAGTAACGCCTGCACCGACAATGCACAGTTGATCTTCATCACTTTGACGCACTACTTTGCAACCACCGATATAAAATTCTTCCTGCCAATCATAGATCACTGGCGTTGTCATGCGCGTTGTGCGCAGATAACTTATGCCGCGGTCGTATGCTACCATTTGTTCCACCAATCTATAGGTACACATCGCATCACTCGGATATAACACAATAGAATTTGGTAGTGCACGCATCTGCGCAATGTCTTCCAACGCCATTTGAGACGGCCCATCCTCTCCAATTGAAACACCTGCATGCGACCCGACCAAACGCAGTGTAGCACTACCAATTGCAGCCATACGAATTTGGTCGTGTGCACGAGTTAGAAAACATCCAAAGGTAGAAATGAACGGAATCTTGCCACGGCGATTCAGGCCAACGCCCATGCTCACCATATTTTGTTCAGCAATAAAACATTGGAAAAATCGATCGGGAAATTTTTCTTCAAAAAATTCAGCACCAGTAGAATTTTTTACTTCAGCATCAAGACTCACTACCGTATTACATGCAACGCCTGCAGCTCTGAGAGCATGGCCATAGGCAAAACGCGTAGCGACCTGTTCTCCTAATGTATAATGAGGGACCGTGAGTTCTTTCAAACATGATTGTTCGGTCCCATTAGATTTTTCAGGCACCGTAGGTTGCCAAGCAAAAGCTGCATCATCAAATTGTGCTGCCTCTAAAAATCGTTGTTTAAGATTTTCTAGAATACCAGGCAGCTCGTCTTTGGAAAATGATTTGCCATGAAACCCTTCTTTATCTTGCGCAACATCAATGCCATACCCTTTTAATGTCTTGGCTATAATAATAGTTGGGCCTTCTTGATGCTCACGCGCTTTATCAAGCGCCCCCATGATTTGTTCCATGTCATGACCATCAACAATAATGGTATTCCAACCAAAAGCTTGGAATTTATTTGCATAGCGCTGTGCATGGTGACCATGCATTGTCTCGGTACTTTGCCCAAGACGATTACAATCTACAAGACCAATGAGGTTGTTGAGTTTATAATAAGCTGCAATTTCTGCAGCTTCCCACACAGAACCTTCTGCGACTTCACTGTCACCCATAAGAACATAGGTTTTGAAATTTCGTTTATCCAAACGCCCACTCAATGCCATGCCGGCACCAATTGAAAGCCCCATACCAAGAGAACCCGTTGCCGCCTCTGACCAAGGAAACCGCAACGTTGGATGCCCTTCGAGCACCGAATCAAACTTACGATAGGTTAATAGCTCATCCTCGGTCAAAACTCCCGCTTCCTTCCATGCGGCATAAAGCACCGGTGATGCATGCCCTTTGGACAAAATGAAGCGATCATTATTTTGATTGTCAGGGTTATGACGTTCGTACCGCATTGCATAAAAAAATAATGCCGATACAAGATCGGCTGCAGAAAGCGCTGAAGTCGGATGGCCCGAACCCGCAACGGTTGTCATTTTCAACGAAGAAACACGCAGTTGATATGCGTTGTGTTCAAGAAATTTTTTGAGTGTAGACATAGGTTTTTAATGCCCCAGAAAAAAAGTATACCACATAGTAATGGGCACTATACCAAACGGGCTAACAATTACAATATGCCTAATAAGCCGTATGACTTATTTATGTTGATTAGGCTTGCGGAAATGACCTGCTTGTACTTTATCTTTGCGACGCCAATTGTCGTGATGAGCATGAGGCATCATGTTTACTATGCTTGCAGCGCCGCGGGATATACGATTCCACACAGAATGAAATCTTGTTTTCCAACGATCCTTCAACTCTTGTGGCATTCCATGATTGATTTCTTTTTTCATGATAGCTCCTTTTATTTGATCGAATAACACTACATATAATAAAGCGTTGCCTTGCCATTGATCAGCATAAAAAGGGTGGAGCTCAAAAAGCAATAATTAATTGGATAATAACAAGAAAGACCCCAGATTATGCAGAATCTAGGGTTTCATAAAATCCTGTGATTAAATTTAGGAGTATTTTAATGGATACGCATCTGGATATTTAAGCGATTCTAGATCAACATCAACATCAAGTGCAGGCCAATGCAGGTGATGGCCATGGAAAAACTGTAAGTTATAGATTTGTTCTATGGTTGCTCCAAGAAACCAAGGAAATTGACTAAATGATAGAAAAAACTCTTGGTCATTAACCAGAATCCAAATTCCTTCTTTAGAAATATTTTGAATCTCAGCTTTGGCCGAAATGCTTTTTCCAAGCTTTTGTAATTTCTTTGACATGTTCCTCAACTACCTTTGCAAGTTCTTTAAGTTGCCGATCCTAAAAACGACTATAATCAGCAAGCGCAACCACTGGTTCAACCCAAAATTTTGCTTCTCCATCAGGCGATAAAATGTGTATGTGCATTCTTGTTTCTTCACGCGAGAAAAAAAAGAATCTATAATTTTTATACCTGAAAACCGTTGGACTCATAAACTATCAATCCCTTATTAAAGTATCATAAAAACCAAGCAGATGACAATGGCATTATAATAAAGCATTGCCTTGCCATTCATGAGCATAAAAAACCAAGCCTTGATAATACAAGCTTTTCAAGACACTCTGGCAAAAAACTGTTAGTTTAAAACATTATGAACATAAAATTTCTGCACAAAGTTGCCACCTGGCTTTTGCGTTTCCTTAAACTTCAATTGTTTATTTCTCTCGTAGCAATGCCCATGTTATTGTGGTGGGGATTACCCATATCCTTGCTCTCGCCCATCGGTAATCTTATTTTTGGGCCAGTACTTACCTTATTTTTATCACTTTCATCATTGCTGTTTTTTACTGAGATGCTCTATATTCCCAATGGTTGGATTGCCAAACTACTTGATTGGACAACGCAAGCGTGGCTGTATGTACTCAACATTGATGGTCACCCATGGCTTTATGGTTTTGCCAAGCCATCGTTGGCAATCCTCATTATAATTCCCGTTCTTGCACTGTGCGTTATTCAGTACAAAAGATTCACCAATACCCTGCAGAGTGTTGTTTGCCTAGGGTTGCTTCTTATTGGCTCATGTCTCTATCTCAAAACTAACTACGCCAAAACAGAAAGTATTGAAGAGCTTGCCTGTAATAAGGGGACATTAACTATCCTCCACGACTCTGCCGGCTGCATCGTGATTGACCCAGGCGTCATAGGCCAAAAAATTGCTGCCGCCTCCTGGACAGAATACACACTAGCGCCGCATCTGATTAAAACCAGTGGAAAAACCACCATTGATTGCCTCATTTTGTTACAACCGACAGCCATGCTTTTTGATGCAGTAACCGCCCTTGTTACCAAAGTTAAAGTTAACACTATCTACCTGATTTACTGGGAAGGCCTAGTCCCTAAAAAAACATGGCACAGTTTTTTTGCCATGCGCAGAGCGCTTGAAGCCCAAGGTATTCCACTCAAAAGAATTGGCAACAAAGAACTAACCCTCAGAAGATCTGACCGTTCTTGCATCACTATTACCCCGTTAAAACAAACCATAAAACAACAAGAAATCACCTATCCTGCTATTAAAGTTCATGGTTTTGTAGCTGATAAAATATTCGAATGCCATTCGTATAAATTCAAAAATCCCACACAAAAACCCTAAAATTCAACTCTCATCATTCAAACTCTTGCAATCTTTTCCCCTCTTTGGCTATGATAAATTATGTATAATAGAAATATTTTATCAATAATAATCATTAAAACAAGGAGTTTATAATGAAGAAGTTTTGCACAAAAATGTTTGTACTGATACTCGGCACACTCATGGTGCTGCCCGAAAATATCGGCGCCAACGCACTGAATACCGAAGACAACACCGTCAATAACGATTTAGAAAGAGGCGGTGGTGGCGGCGGACGTGGTGGTGGCGGTGGCGGTGGACGTGGTGGCGGCGGTGGATCACGAGGAGGCGGCGCAAGCCGTGGCGGTGGGTCTCGAGGCGGTAGCGCAAGTCGTGGCGGTGGCAGTCGTTCAGGTTCTGGATCAAGATCAGGTTCAAGATCAGCTAGTGGTTCTCGCAGTGGATCACGTAGTGGATCACGTAGTGTTTCTCGTAGCGGATCACGTAGTGGAAGCTATGCGCACGGACGCGGTGGCTACGGTCGTGGCGGCTGGGGACGCGGCGGATACGGTTGGGGACGTGGCGGCTGGGGACGCGGCTGGGGCATAGGTTGGGGATGGGGCGCAGCTGGGTTCTTAGGCCTTTATTGGGGCGGAAGTTACTACAGCGATTGGCCTTCATTCTGTAACGCTTACGGCGCATGGGGCGAATGCTTAGTTTATGATGGATCTGGTCCATTACCTCTTGATGTACAAGAAGCTCTCGCTGAAAATTCTGCTGATTATGACGATGAAGACGAAGCTTAGACTTTTTTAGAACATTAAAAGGAATATTACGATGAAAAAAATGTATACAAAGATATTCACTTTGTTACTCGGCATGGCACTCCTAGGAGTGCCATCTGCCCTTGATGCACGAGGCGGTGGCCACGGTGGTGGACATGGTCACGGTGGACACGGGCATGGTGGACATGGTCATCACGGCCACGGCGGTCACGGACACGGTGGTCATGGTAGACATGGTCATGGTGAGCACGGGCGCGGTTGGGGCCACGGCGGCTGGGGTTGGGGTAACGCAGGCTGGGGACTCGGCTGGGGAACAGCTTGGGGCTGGGGCGCAGCTGGATTTCTAGGTCTTACCTGGGGCAACAGATACTACAATAGTTGGCCTGCTTTCTGTGATGCGTATGGTAGCTGGAATGGATGTTGGACCTACGATGGATCTGGTGAATTACCTTACGATGTCCAAGAAGCTCTTGCTGCAGAAAATAGCTCTGAGTAACGAGACAATGAAGATAAAGATTTAGGAGAAATGGTATGAAAAAAATATGTAAAAAATTACTTACCCTATTACTCGGTATGGCACTTGTAGTGTCATTCGACATTGATGCACGAGGCGGCGGTGGCGGTCATGGTGGCGGAGGCCACGGTGGCGGCGGTCGAGGCGGACATGGTGGCGGTCGAGGCGGACATGGTGGCGGTCGAGGCGGACACGGTGGTCGCGGAGGCTATGGTCGAGGCGGTTACGGACGTGGCGGCTGGGGCGGACGCAGTTGGGGTGGTCGAGGTTATGGCTATGGAGGCTATGGGTGGGGCGGATACGGCTTAGGAGTCGGCCTTGGACTTGGATGGGGTTATGGATGGAATAGACCATACTATTGGGGTAATTATTATGGCCCATGGCAAGGTTATTACTATCCAAGAACCGTATACATTACCCAAGCTACTGAACCCGTGCGTAGTAAATGGCTCGATGATCGCGGCAAAAAACACTGGGACATTTCCAATAGCACCGAGGAAACTATAACGGTAATGGGTCCAGAAGGTCGCATACAGATCAAGCCTGGTAAAACAGCTACATTAAGCCACGTTGGTAGTTTTAAGATAACGGTAAAAGCTGGAAGCCAGCGTGTCAAAGAAGATACGGACGCTCACTACTTAGATGCCGCAATGGATAAAGATGGCAATTTACGCCTGAGAACACCTGAATCAGAGTCTGAATCAGAAGAAGAAGGCTCTGAGTAATGAGTTAATAACATGACAAAAAACTCCCTGTTAGGTTAGCCCTGACAGGGAGTTTTCGCTTTGCTAAAGTATGGAAATAGAAACATAAACGGTGTATAGTAGTTTGATCACTATTTTATAACTACCTATATAGTACCGAGGTTCTTATGCAATCTGTTTCACGCACATTATCGATAACACTATTGATGACATTATTCATTGTACCTTCTCTTTTTAGCATAGTAATCAATGAAGACCGCGAACAAAAAATCTTGGATCTACAACTTGAAGAAGCTATTGAAAATAATGATCCAGAAAAAATCAAAAGATTATACGCAGAAGGCGCTAATGGCTCAACAAGCCCTGTAAAACCGGCTGCCTATGCATGTTTAAAAAAGTCGTCGCAAGCATTGGATGCAATACTCCGGAACGGGGGAGATTATCGCGAACGTTATTCAGCAATCACCATTTCCACATCATTTGGTAAAGAATATATTCTAAAACAAGCGACTAATTCTAATGACAATAGTCCAACATTTAGTCCTTTAGAGCTTGCAGACAATGACCCGCAAATAATACAAGTTTTTAAACGACACGGCATTAAAACAACTAGATCTAATAGTTTTACCTTGCTCAAACAAGAAATGACAGAATCCAACTCGACTGAAGCTGCAATAGACCAACAAAAGCTGCCCATGTTTATACATCAAAACGTTAAGCCATCAAAAAAAAGCTGCTGGGAAATAGTATTGGCAAGGTTGGGTATACTGAAAAAATAGATTGGATAACATTGTTCACCTATTAAGGTTTTTTGTGGAGCACTCAAAAAAAATAATTTTTTTTATAATGTTGACACTAACTTCTACACCTATGGCAACCGGCATGAACTCAAAAAGCATGAGGCAAATACCACAATCTAAGTATGTTAACACGATATCAAACAATACTCATACTCCCGTAACGGTTGTCTATCATGGTTTTTGTCGCTTGCCACAAGCAAGTCACCTAGAAAATGTTGTTCGGCCTGGAGAATCTGTCACTTTTTATAGAGCTCAATCCATAAAAATAGATAATCAATTTTACTCTATAACTCATAAACATATGGTACTGTGTGCCTATCAAAATAGCGCCTTATATATGCAATAAAATATTTGCACAAAAAAATCAGACACTAATAATTATTATATTCCCTCAATCAACACCGCTCGCGCTGGAGCAGCTTCAATATCAATCACATGAAGTGGTAGACAACAAAAGAAATACGTACCAGGTTGTACATGTTGCAAACGTAAACCTTCAATGATCACGATATCTGTGCTCATGAAAGCCAAATGTGTTTCATGCGCAGGCTGCGCTCGCTCAACACCAAGATAATCAATCCCCACTGCTTTGATCTTTTTTTCTTGCAAGTACTGTGCGCCGGAGGCTTCAAGATACACAAACGCAGGATTAAATAGATCTGTTGCACCTAAACTGCTGTTGGCAGTTTTGAGCAAAATAATATCACCAGCTTTAATCATCGCATCATGCATCATTAAAACTTCGCGCGTGATTTTATCCTGCACTGACGTTAAATCAAGAACGTTGCAGGTGCCAACTAAAGAATCTAATGCAACCTTGTCGATGGTGTTGCCATCACGCATAAAATGGGATGGTGCATCAACATGAGTGCCCGAATGCGCATCAATGGTGGTGGTCGTTTC
>JAPLIR010000022.1 GCA_026389015.1 Candidatus Dependentiae bacterium
GAATGCTTGTTGTTGCGCCTAATCGTGTGGCATCTGATTCTTTACTTGGCGTTGTAGTGATTGCCGTGACGTTTGCTCCTAGTGCATGAGCTAATTTTACTGCTACGTGTCCTAAGCCACCAATGCCAACAATCCCAACCTTTTTGTCTGCGCCAATATTCCAGTATTTCAATGGTGAGTAAGTCGTAATGCCAGCACAGAGTAATGGTGCTATGCCTGGTAGATCCTGGTCTTTAAAGGCATCGGGAATGTGGAGGGTGAACTGTTCGCTAACTACTATATTTGTTGCATAGCCGCCATAGGTTACGCTGCCCGTATTTTTATCAAAGGTATTAAACGTTTCAATAAAGCCATTTTTGCAAAACTGTTCTAAGCCCGCCTTGCATGCATCGCATTTTAGGCAGCTGCCAACCATGGCTCCTACGGCCGCTCTGTCGCCTATTTTAAATTTGGTTACTTTGTCACCAATTTCTACTACACGTCCTACTATTTCGTGACCGGGCACTATCGGATAGCGTGTATCCAGCCATTCATTACGTGCACGATGTATATCGCTGTGGCATATCCCGCAATATAAAATTTCAAGGTGAATGTCATGTGATGCTGGTTCGCGTCGTTCAAATTCCCATGGTTTGAGTGGGAAAGTTGCTGATTGTGCGGCATAGCCTTGTGTCTTAATCATCGATAGTTCTCCTGAAAAATAGTTGCATAAAGAAAGGAAGGGGGCGAAGGGTAGTTCATAAAAACTGTAGTATAAAGTGACCCTGTGTTGTCAAGATACGAACAATAAAACTATTGTGATGTGGTGTGTCGACCTATATAATTAGAGGCATTCAAGTAGTCAGATTTTTCAGGTAGTGTAACGGTAGATATTATGAACAAAAAACTCCAAGCCTATGGCAACCTGTGCAGCCTTTTTTATGACACCGTCGAAGCGTATGCTCCGGAGCATGAAGTCTCTTTTTATGCCTCGTTTATGGATAAAGACTCAAGGGTGCTGGAGGCAATGTCCGGGTCAGGTCGTTTGCAAATTCCATTGTTGCAACGGGGCTATCAGGTTGATGGGGTAGATAGTTCGGCACATATGCTTGAGCGTTGCCGTCAGCGATGCGCTGCATTGCATTTAACGCCAACATTGTATCAGCAGTCGCTTGAAGAATTTTCGACTGAGCACAACTATAAAACGGTGACTATTGCTATTGCTTCTTTTCAATTGATTGTCGATCGAGCTGCTGCACTTTCAGCGCTTAAAAATCTCCATGCTCACATGGTTGAGGGCGGTGATTTGTTGATTGATATTTTTGTGCCTGATGTGCAAACAGGTTATCAGTCAACACGTATAGCACATGTTGATAGTCATACCATAATTCGGCTTACTACGTACTATGTCATGCACCAGCAAGAGCAAATCGTAGAAGCTTTTTGTATTTATGAGCTTATGGTCGACGGCATTGTCTTGCAGGAAGAGCAGGAGCTGATTCGACTTGTGTGGTATACCGATTTAGATTTAACGACATTGCTTGAACAAGCAGGTTTTGAAGTTGTTAAGATATACGAAGAATCATTCCGTGAAGCTTCTCCATCTCGTATTGTGCATGCGCGTGCAGTGTTCAAAAAATCACGATAATTCTTCTGGTTTATACAGTCTTTTTATTCCTTTTCCAGGTTAGATTTGAATTTCTATCTCTTACTCTTGATTTTATTATTCAATTTGAAATATAATTATTAGTAGAGAGTATATTTTTAATATTTTAAGATACTAAGGAGTATGTATGTTCAAGAAAATAATGCTTTTATCGGTGTTGGGGTTGTTTGCAATGCAAAATGCCTCAGCTCTTACTCAAGCAGAAGAAACTGAAGGCAAAAAATTTGATCGTGGCAGTGATTATGGAGAGTGTCTTGATAATTGCCGTGACTACCATCACAATGTTTTGAATTGGAGCCGTGGTAAAGGCAAAGGTATGTGTTGGTCTGAATGTAAGAAAGCCCATCCTAAAAAAAGTAAGACAGTAACTGTCAAAGAGACATCTGAAAGTTACTAAATCGATGTAATCAATTTTCACCCGCAATCTCTAATTCTTTTGGAGATTGCGGGTGATTGTTTTCTATAGTGATTCGTGTGCCGGTAAATTGGATTATATTATATGGAATGCAGCCAACAGTTAATGCTATGATCGTTCACCATGCCAATTGCTTGCATAAACGAATACATAATAGTTGAGCCAATAAAATTCATTCCTCTTTTTTTTAAATCTTTTGATAGTGCATCGCTTATTGGTGTTGAGGTTGGCGCATTTTGTATAGTCGCCCAATTATTTTTAATTGGTTTGCCGTGTACAAATTTCCAGAGATACGTATCGAAAGAACCAAATTCTTGTTGTATCTTCAAAAACGCCTGTGCATTTTGACGCGTGCTATAAATCTTTAATCGATTGCGAATGATGTCTGGGTTATTACGCAAGGCTTCGAGTTCACTATCAGTTATGAGCGCAACTTTGCGCGGATCAAAATTATGAAATGCTGTGCGATAACCCTCTCGTTTTTTAAGCACTGTTTCCCAACTTAGTCCTGCTTGTGCGCCTTCTAGGATGAGCATTTCAAATAAATGGCGATCGTCATGTACCGGAATTGCCCATTCGTTGTCGTGATATTCTGCATAAAATTCTTTGCCAGCGCCATTGCCAAAACAACGTATTTTTTCTTGAGGCATGAGTTTGTCCTTATTATACGTACAATATTTTATGTTTGGTTTGATTATATCACATTTGCATGAGCCTGTGTTGACTTCTTCATTATAAGATTTGTATCATTTTCCATGGTAGAATGTAAAAAAAATATGAAGAAGGGATAGTTATGAATAAATATACTGATACTTTCGATCGATGTATTCTTGCTTGTGAATTATGCATAGAAGCGTATCAAGAATGCGGAACCGAGTGTTGCTCACCCGATGAAGGTGACTCTGACGATAAGGCATGCATTCAACAAAGTAAAAAAACTATAGATGCATGCAAAGAAGTTATCAGAGTATGCAAAGAAATTATGCAAACATGCAAAGACGAAACTTTCTGCAAAGCATGTGAGCGATGCATAAAAAAATGTTACGATTGCATAAAGTTGTGCGAAGAATGTATTAATGATTGTAAGCCAGCAGAGCATGATTGTCAGGCAATCATGATGCAAGGTATAGAGGCATGTCGCGAATGCCTAGAAGCATGCGATGAATGTATTGAAAAATCTTGCTGCTAAATTAATATTTTTTTATAATCAACAAGGTATATCGGAAAAATTTTCGATATACCTTGTTTTATTATTGAGTGTTTTTGGTATTTTTTTAATTATCCAGCAACTCCGGTGGCACCTGTTGCGCCAGTAGCTCCAGTAGCTCCTGTGACACCTATCGATCCGGTGGCACCTGTTGCGCCTGTAGTACCAGTTGCTCCTGTGTTTCCTGCAGCTCCTGTCGCACCTGTCGCTCCAGTTCTGCCGATTATTTCTGTGACATCAACACCATTAACAGTTATTGTGCCACAAATATTCAAATCTTTAACGCTTAATCTACCAGCACGTAATTTGCAGATTTTTTTTGCTTTTTTTCTTGTTGTAGGTGCATCATTGGTAACATTATCAGTTTCTATACAAAAAGCACCCGATGCGACTATTTTTTTATATTCATAAATGTGCGATTTGAGATCATTCAACGGCAAGCCGCATTCATGCGTTGCAATCACGGCTAAGCATTCATTAATGATGTGCATGGTTAATTTGTAGGGTACAATATTTGCTGCGTCGTCAATATCGTCGCATAAATTTCTGAATTCTTGCGACCAGTGATAATCGGGTAATGACTCCTCTAACATCAAAAAAGCATTTTGTACTTGAGGAGAAAGATATACAAATGAATCAGGTGATGGTTCATCGTTATTTAATCCTCTTGGAACACGAGTTGATCGACTCTGCGCATGAGACTTATGAGTCGGTAGAACGCAAGACAGCAATAACAATAAAACAATTTTTTTGTTATTCATATACTCCTCCTTTTTATAAAGTAATAATGATGACCTCATGAAAAAAATAGTATTGATGGTCGAGTAAAGTCAAGAGACGTAACGTCTGAGATTTTTATTGTTTTGGTGTGGCATGGAAGAATAATTAATCTTCGTAAATTTTTTTACTGCGCAATTTTTTGACGGAGCCCCTGTGTGTTTTTTCATGCAGTCGGGCTTCTTTTTTTGCTTTTGATACTTTAGTCTTCATGCGTTTTTTAGGCACATAGAGCGCTTTGCGTATCTCTTGTGCCAAGCGTGCTAGTGCTGCTTCTTTGTTTTGTGTTTGGCTGCGTGATTCACTGCTGTGAATAATTAAATCGCCATCAGCGGTTAAGCGCGATGCAAGATTAGTGAGCACACGTTCTTTTTGTTCGGGTGTTAATATCGTGGTGTTCTTTACATTCCAACGCACGGTAATACGTGTGTCAGTTTTATTAACATGTTGCCCTCCCGCACCACCTGACCTACTCGTGGTTATCTCAAGTTCGTATTCTGGAATTGTTATGCCATTTTTGACAGGTACGTCGAGCTTCATGGTTACCTTTTTTTTAAAAAAAATTTAGGTTCATTCACCAAAATAATCTTGGCACCGCTGTAACAGCCTGTCAAATTCATGGTGATTAGTGGTGAGTGAATCTTCTCCACGCTTGAAGGTAATGCCAAGAATTCCCGATTCTCGCGGCGCGTAATAGATTAATTCGTCGCGCTTTTTACCCAGTGCATCGGTCATTACGACTTTAACATTAATCATATATTGAAGTTCATCTAGAGGTGATTGGTCTTTTAGCGTAATGAGATGTCCTTGAACAGGAATCAAGCGTTTATCGCCTGTGAGTGTTTTTGCTCCAAGGCCGGCGCAATTAAAAATAATTGACTCATTGCATTCATCAAAAGATGATACTTCTTTTTTTTCAATTGAGATATTGAGTTCATCAACATTACGTTGTAACTCTTGCATGATCGCAGCTGAATTAATAAACACCGTGTGGTAGGCCATTGCTTCATACGTTTTGCCATTATTAAAATCGATGGTCACCTGCTCTGGTTGTTGTACGAGTCCTTGTTCAATATACGGCGCAAAGCCAGGGTCGATATCAAGACCAAAATAAGCGGGTAATAATTTTGGACCTTGTTTAATGAAGGGGTGGGTGCCATTGATTATTTCCAAGAACGTTTTATATGATTCCATACCCATGGCTTGAAAGATTGCCTTTTCGTGCGTTGTAGACGATTTACGGTGGCGTGGAAAAAAGAAACCAGCGGATTTATTTGATGGAATGTTTTTTGTTTCTTTGGCGATGATATGGACAGTATGTCCTTTACGCCTTAACATAATTGCGGTGAGTAGGCCGTAGCATCCAGCACCAATGACGACAATGGACTTGTTTTGTAACGTTGCATTGCGTGAATGTTCATCTTCAAATTGACTGATCGATTCATTAACGCAACCAAAAAGAAAAGTCCAACCAGCGCCACCATGTCCATAATTATGACAGACTAATTTGTTGTCGTGCATTTGGGTGAACACCTGAAATATTCGTTCGCGGTGTGCGCGAATGCAGGTTATCTTTTCCTTAATATGTTCAGGAGTTATGCGGGGTGGGGTGAGGTGAATGATTTTTTTTGTATTCAAGAACGTGGCATTTTTTTAGTTAGTTTAAAGGATTATGGACTTCATGGTAGAGTATACCATAGATTTAAGATGTTTGTGTATTTAAAGGTAGTTTACAGGTTTAGCGAGATGACGATGAGATGACATTGTCATCTCAAATAGCAAAGAGGTATGATATGAAACTCAAGATTATTAAGACGGGAAATTCCTTAGGCATACGGTTACCCAAGGCAATTATTTTGCAATGTAATTTCAAAGAAAACGTGATTATCAAAGTCACCGATCAAGGATTATTATTAATGCCCGATCCTACAGAATCTAATCACATTGGTTGGGAAGGCGCTTATAAAACAACCATTAAGGCACGATCTGGCAAACTAAAAAAACAAGAAAGTCCAAGCGTGGAAGCAACAGTGCTTCTGCCCGATACTGAAAAAGATGTTGAGTGGTAAACATGCTTTATTAATGTGGGGTGAGTATGAAGATAGAAGAAATGCTGTGGATCATCATTTTAATGATCGGTTGTACAAAATTTATACCGGGATATGCAACTACAGATTCAGCGTCTAAATATACTCAAGGGTTAAAGCTTAAGATTATTCAAATAGGGACTTCTTACGGAATACGATTGCCAAAAGCGCTTATCGCCTACTGTAAGTTTAAAAAGAGTGTGATAGCAAAAATTACGGAGCAAGGATTGCTCTTGATGCCTGATGATGCAGAATCTGATGATGATGATACTATCGAACCTCAGATTGCCCAAGGCGATAATAAAGGATGAAGAGTAATGAAAGCAAAAATAATTTTTCTATATTTTGGAATCGTCCTTCTGGGGTGCTATCAAGAAATAAGCGCAATAACACTGATGTACAACATGAGAGTCAGGCGCGCGCTGAATTTGAGTTCTGTGTTACATAAAGATGATGAAAAAATTGGACAGTTTCGGCAGCCCCTGTTTTGGAAACGCGTTCTAGAACAATAGATTTGCCAGCTGGCGCATGTGTTCGCGAAAAGAATATTATAGGTGGATCCATTTTTAACGTGCAGTATATCCCCTCTAAATCGTGGTGGTTTGAAGTTACAACCGGTTTGGAAAAAGAACATACACGCGCAAAAGGTACTTTCGAGGCAAACAAATCCCGTTTTGGTTTTGATGATATAGTACTAGCGGGTGGCCACAGGTTTTTTATCACGGACGATTGGCAGTTTGTGCTTTATGGGCTAGCAGGGTTTCCTACTCGCTATAAAGTAACCCCTGAAGAGGTGTATACCACCTTAGTGGGTACTCGTTTTTTTAGTGCGGGCGTAGGAGGAGAGCTTTCTTATAGTTTCATAAATTCAATGGAAACAATGTTGATTGGTACCTTGCAAGCGAGATTTTTGCATTTTTTTAGCAGACAATGGTTTCCCGTTCTGCCATGTGACGCCAAGATTCAGCCAGGCAATGTCACTGATGCTCTTCTGTCATTAAAATATAGACATAAGAAAAACATTGTTGAACTCATCTATAACCCCACATTTTTTACCAATCAAGCATTTCTCTTAAAAGATTCAACGGTTGAAGTGCCTGCATTTGTTCGTCATAGCGTATCTATTAGCTTTGCTCATGTGTTTGTTCCATCTTCGCAAGCCAAAACCATGGTGGTCGTCGAAGTTGGTCTTAACCCGGGATGGTCAAAGTTTTTTAAAACGAGATTATTCGCGTATTGGGCTGATTTTGGTCTTGTTTTTTAATGTTATGCATATACTACTGTAGTAAAGGATAAAGAGTAATGAAAGTAAAAATAATTTTTTTATATTTTGTAATCGCTCTTCTGGTCGATTGTCAAGAAGGTAATGCCTCAACATTGGTGTATAACATGAGAGTAAGGCGCGCATTGAATCTGAATGCGGTATTGCATAAAGATGACAAAGGCTTTTGGGCCTTTTCGGGTGCTCCTATCGTTTCAACCCGCACCAGAAAGATCGATGTGCCAGATGGCACCTGTGTGCATGAAAAAAATATTATAGCGGGTGCTCTTTTTGATCTTCGCTGGATTCCAACCAAAGAGTGGTGGCTTGAAGTTACAACGGGCCTCGAGGGAGAGTGTGTACGCGCTACGGGAACGCGTACGATTAATAACTCCCGTGTTGGTTTGGATGACATTGTGTTTGCTGGTGGATATAATTTTTTTCTTAACGATGATCTGCAATTTGTGCTCTATGGGCTTACAGGTATTCCTACACGCTGGAAAGTGACTGCTGATGAGGTGTATACTGTTCCTGTCGGCTCCCGACTTTTTGGTGCGGGTTTTGGAGCAGAATTGTCATACAGCTTTATACAGTCAAAGCCGAAAAGTTTGATTGCTGTTCTCCAAACGAGGTTTATACATTTCTTTGCACGAGAGTGGTTCCCTATCTTGCCCTGTGGTGCCAAAATTCAACCTGGAGAAACAATAGATGTTCTTGGTTCCTTAAAGTATCGATATAAAAGAAATGCTGTTGAGGCAGGTTATAACCCTACATTCTTTGCCAATCAAGGGGTACTTTTAAAAAAATCTACTACTATTAGTGCGCCATTTGTGCGTCACAGTTTGTTTATCAATGGTCTTCATGTGTTGGAAAAAACTCCTGACGCAAAGACATTGGTAGCGATTGGTGCTGGTTTTAACGCATCATGGTCTAAAAAGTTTGATACCAGAATATACACCTATTGGGCTAGCGTTGGTGTGCTGTTTTAAGGAATTTTGTATAACAATAAAAACCCCCGAACTTCTTGAACAGAGGTTCGGGGGTTTTTAAGTTTTTATATACCGCTAAAACAATTTTTCCAGTGGCGCGTATGGCATTTTATTTTTGATAAATTTTTCTAGTTCTCGTTGTAATGGCCTGTTAACTTTATCATCGCCAATTGGATTAGCATCGTTGTACAAGTATAAAATTTCTGGAATAAACGCGATGTGTTGTGCTTGGGCCATTTCTACCATAGGATGAATGAGTGCAGCGTCCCATGCCATTTGGAAAAGTTCGCCTTTGTACATTAAGTCAGAAAGTTTGATCTGCTTAAATAATTTTGCATAAAAAGTGTGGAGGTGTGATGGGAAGCATTCACGAATGCCATATTCACTATGTCTTTCTTGATAGTCATGATTCCATCCATGTCGTTGGGCTGGCCACATCATAAATTGGCTGTAGGCGAACCAAACATCTGGATTGGCATAGACGTCATTAATGGTTGATAATACCTGATCGTTGGCTAAAAAGTCGCTGCCGTCAAGTTGTACTACAATAGCTGTGTCGTTACACATGCAAATTGCTTTATAGTAATTTCCTAGAGCGCCCATTCGTTCACTGTTTTTAATCAGTTTTGTACGGTGTCCTTGATTGTTTTTTTGTATATATTCTTCTACTAATTGCCCGGTGCCATCGGGTGAGCAATCATCAACGTAGATGACTGTGTAATTGTGGTAGTTTTGTTTAAAAATAGACTCTAAGTTTTTTTGATACCATATCTTATTGTTATAGCTTGTTGTTACAATTACTATGCTTCGTTCGCCCCGTTCATCAGCTGCATTGAAAGATGAGGAGTTACCGTTGAGAATAAGTGGGGCAATAAGTGCCGCGGTGATGAATAAGATGTGTAGCATAATGATTAACCTGTTTTTTAAAATGTTATAGACATGATTTGTTGTGTGTTTAGTTAAAAAAGAACTTCCAGCGGTTCGTATGGTGTTTTGTTTCTAATGAATGCATCAAGGTTTTTTTGTAATGTTCTATCGATTTTGTGATCGTTAATGGGATTGATGTCATTGTAGATGTAGAGTACTTCAGGAATAAATGCGATATGTTTTTCTTCGGCCATTTCTACCATAGGAAGAATTATTGCCGTATCCCACGCCATTGAAAAAAAATCTCCATTATAGAGTAAATCTTCTCGTTGTATGTTTTTAAATAACTTTGCATAAAATGTTCGTACGTGTGAAGGTCCGCCACCACGAGGGCCGTATAGACTATTGTTTTTAGTATATGGTTGGTTCCACCCAATGGTGTTAGCGGGCCAAAGAAGTAATTGGCTATAAGCGAACCAAATGTTTGGGTCAGCATAGACATCATTAATTTTTGCCAATACTGTAGGGTGTGCCAAAAAGTCGTCGCCATCAACTTGGACTACAATGGCATTGTCCTTGCACATATGAATAGCCGTATAATAATTAGCCAGTGCGCCAACACGTGTGCTGTTTTTTATAACCGTAACGCGATCGGTTTGGCCTTTTTCTGCAACATAGTGTTCTACTAAATCACCGGTGCCATCGGGTGAGCAATCATCAATATAGATGAGTTTATAGTTGTGGTAGTTTTGGGTGAAAATCGAATCTAAATTTTGTTTATACCAAGCTTGGTTTTTATAGCTTGCTATTACGACTACTATGCTGCGCTCGCCATGTTCATCCGGTGCATTAAAAGTTTGTTGATTGCTGTGAATGTTGAGTGAGACAAGCAAGGCCGCTGCTCGTGTCAAAAATTTTAAAATTTGGTGCATGGTAATTCCTTATGCCGTTACGTCGATAGTGGATAACGTGAAGATTTCATCAAAATCTAGGGATTGGTAATGTTTGTAGCCATTGCTGATTAATATATTTCTAATGTCGGCAAACTTATCGGGGAAGTTGTTTTCAAGAATAATGCACTTTATGGTGAATCGTTTAAAATCTATGCCAAGCAATACGTTTTTTTCCGCGCCTTCTACATCAATTGATAAAAAATCTACTTCAAATAAATTGTTTTCCTCAAGGAGTGCGCTGAGCGTGCGACACGGTATTTTGATTATCTCTATTTGACCGCCATTTGATATCACTTCTCTTTTAAGGCGTTCAAGGTGGCGAGCATCATACAGTTCGGCTATGCCACTTAACATTTCAGGTGCGCCACTCACTTGCATAAAGTCTACAGGTTCGTCGGCATTTCCTATGCAGCATGCATAACATGTTGCGCTTCTATTGTTTTTTAGTTGCGGAAATATTTGAGGATGAGGTTCGACGCATAGACCGGTCCAACCCAATTCTTTTTCAAAAAAATAGGTGTTGCTGTAAGAGATGCCATCGTGTGCTCCAACGTCCACAAAGACGCCGTTTCTTTTGTTTTTGAATAGGTGTTCGTTAAGAAATTTATCCTGTCCGCATTGACTATAATACGGAAAGAATGGTTGTAAGTAGTTTGTGTATGTTGTGTTCATTGCTGTTATGAGCAGAGCGATAACGTGGATTTTTTTCATGGCGGTGCCTTTTTTTTCAAGAGTTAACATGGTGAAGTTTTGTTAACTTACTTTTTGTAACGGATAAATGTTTCATAATGAGCAATATCTATATTATTCCTTGATCGAAATAGAGATGTGAAGGTGTTGATTTGTCTGCAGCTCCAGTGAATATGTATTGGTGAACGCTTGCCATCAATAGTGAGTACATTCCAACCATGATGAAACATTCTATAGCCTAATACGTTAACAAAAATACTTGCTAATGTTTGGTCATGGCGGCCTTCTCCAAAGCCTATTCTGGCAGATCCATCGTCCATAAATACTGTCAAATCAGAAGCTAAATTGTACATGGGCAGCACATAGTCATCGTATACAGCATGGCTCAGTCCCTGAACTCCTCCATCAATGGATGTAGTGTTTTCATCTGAACATAGATCTTGTTCTGCAGGGCTCATGTGAGCAATAACTTTTTCAAAAACTGGTTTTGTTATTCTTGGCTCAATGGGAACGCCGGTGTTCAAAAAAAATGATCCATGTTGTCGAATGTGTTTAAAGAGATCGGTTAAAGGTTGTAACACCGTGGTGCCGGCATCCAGGTACAAAATGTGAGGGAACATGTCTAAAGCTTGTTTAATGACAACGGGCTTCCAGGTGAACCAACCACGTTTTATGAGTTGATCGGGATTGGTTCTGAAGTATTGTAAAATATGTGGGTTTTTTCTTTCGACGTCACAGACAATAACTTTTTCGATAGTACACAAGTGTGCTCTTGCTTCTGGTGGCAGGCCAAGATCAAATATGGCGATTGTACCAAGATTATCAAAATCGTTTTTGTGGATACTCCCTATTAAATTCATGAGCATTGTAAAATAATCTCCATCGGCAGCAGTACAATAGTAATGACGGCTGTCATTCAGGGAATTATTTTGGGTATGTTGATTGTCAAAGGGTGCAGTATCATTGTGTCCTTGAATGTCATATGATGCGCTTAATAAAAGAAACATAAGGCAGAGATTTATTTTGTTCATAGCGGATCTTTTTGGGTCATTTTACGTTCAATATAGAGTCTCAAATTAAAGTGTAAATGTTGTGCCCGTGGATTAACTTCAAGTGCTTTAAGTACGGCCCATTCACCTGTTTCGTATTCACCGATATACCAAGAACATATGCCCAAAATATCGTAACGTTCAAAGTCGTACATATATTTTTCGACAAACAAAACATCTTGGACTGGGTAAGGAATTTTTACGGCGCGTGAAGCAAAAATAAAGGCAAGCGGCATATTGTTTTTATGGCGATAATATTGCGCTATTTTAATAAGAGGTTCAGCGCGGTGGGGCCGCATGGTGAAGGCTTTTAAGTAAAGTTTTACGGCATCAGAAACTATTTCTGGTTCATCTTTTGATTCCATCATTTCTGCAACTCTTGCTAAACGATACGTCGTGACGTAGTTTTCTTCGTCCCAACCTTGAATTTCAGAACGTTTTTTATAAAACAAAAATGCATTTTCAAGATCATCGAGTGCTTCGTATGTTTGTGCAAGATAGAATAACGTGCGTGGATCGCGGCGATCTTCGATATAACTTTTTAATAAAAGTTGTAGGTCGCGGTGCCAGCGTTGTGCAGATTTTTCTTTACCGACTTGTGATGGACGCCATTCAAAATACGCGCTGTCAGGAGCTTTAATGACGCTTACTTGGTTGAGTGCTTCATGTACTGCGCCTACAAATTTTACGCCACATTTGCAGCGAATCAGTCGGCTGGTGTAAAATGAGACTGCACTGTTTTTGATGGATACAAGGTACGATCCTTCATTGCTGTGCTTAACAGTTTTACAAAACTCTAATAATTCTTCAACGTTATGCATATACCATTCTGCATCGGGCATGAGCATGAATGTTGCATCAGGGAAAATCCCCTCTACGGCATCAAGTGCATGGTTACGGGAGGTTGAAAAATCAATAAAAGGTTCTTCAACAACGTGACCTTCGCTAATATCATATTTTTTAAATAATGATTGTGCGATGTCTTGTGTGCCATCGGTTGAGCCCGTATCAAAGACAACAAAATGTTTTACGCCGCCGTCGATATAGGGCTGCAGTGTTTCTTCTATGGAACCAGCCTCATTTTTTACCATAAGTACGGTTACGAGTAATGGGTCACAAGAAATGGATTGGATGAATAAAATGATGATAAAAAATAGTGATTTAAACTTCATGCGCTCTCCTGTATATATAGATGAATAAATTGTTCTACACTAAACCAATATAAAAAAAGTTTGTCAAGCATCGCATGATGCTATGAATCAAATGATTTGAGTGTTATGAGTAGCTTGAGCTGGCAAAAGATGGTAGTATCCTCTGGTTGTTTTGAGGAGTAAAAAAATAAAAGAAAGGTCTGATAGTGGGCAGAAAAATAGTGTTGGTAGCGTGGTTGTTTATATATATATTTTCTGGTGTTACGTTAGCAGATGCGCCGAAAACAAAAATGTGGAGTATTCTGATATGCACGCTGGAAGAGCGTAAAGAGAGTTTTAAAAGAATTTATAATAAGTTACAGCGTCAAATTTTAGTTAACAATCTTTCCGATCAGGTTGAGGTATTATTTTTCAAAGATAATCGCGAACATTCAATTGGTTTTAAAAGAAACGCGCTATTGCAACAAAGCCAAGCAGAATATGTGTGTTGTGTAGATGATGATGATGATGTGCATGATTTTTATGTGCCTATGATTTATGAAAAGTTATTGCAATCTCCTGATTGCGTGAGTCTTGTTGGAGTCATGACCACGAATGGAAAAAATCCAGAAACATTTATACATTCAATAGAATATAACAATAAATATTGCACAGAAAATGGCGTGCATTTACGTCCACCAAATCATTTAAATCCAGTCAAGCGATCTATTGCATTACAATTTTTATTCCCCGAAAATAATTATGGTGAAGATCGTTCATGGACCTTAGACATGGCCCATTCAGGACTTTTGCAAACAGAGGCCGTCATTGATGTCCCTTATTATTTTTATCAGTACGATGGCAAATATTCCGGACAATCGACTCCGTACGTAAAGCCACGTGTTTCTATTATCACATCGTTGTATAAAGGCGATGAGTTTATCGAAGGATTTTTGGCTGATATCGTGCGGCAGACAATATTCAACGAGTGTGAATTGATTATTATCAATGCAAATTCTCCTGATAATGAAGAGCCGATTATTAAAGCATATTGTGAGCTGTATCCTAACATTGTGTATGAACGACTTGCCGTAGACCCTGGCTTGTATGCTGTTTGGAACTATGCGATTAGTATCGCGCGCGCTGATTTAGTAACCAATTCGAATGTTGATGACCGTCGAAATCCTGAATCACTCGAAACACATGCACGCGTATTGGAAGACGACATTACGATCGACTTGGTATACTCAGATGTGTACGTAACCTATGGACCGAACGAAACATTTGAATGTAATAGTAGGTATGGCGTCATATGTTCCGATGAATTTGCCCCAGAACGCATGAATCATTGTCAGCCAGGACCACAACCAATGTGGCGCAAAGCGTTGCATAGTGAGCACGGTTGGTTTGACGAGACCTTTATTTCTGCGGGGGACTATGAATTTTGGAATCGATTAGCAAGTCATGGTGTCCGTTTTAAAAAAGTTCCGGGTATTGCAGGGCTGTTTTATCAAAATCCGCATGGACTTTCTACCGATCAAGATTCAGCGAAAGCAGCACGACGTCATCATGAAAATCAACGTGTCGTAGCGCAGTATCGTCACATGTGGGGCTGGTAAAATCGATATCATGATGAGATAAAAAAATGCCTCTCTTGCAGGTTGTTGAACCGTATAGCAAGAGAGGCATTTTTGTTTTAGCAGTGTACTAAGCAATGCGGATTATGAGTATTGATGCGCTGACGCCTGTTAGTGTTCCACCAGCTGTAGGTGTGGTGGTGACTGCACCTGCCGACGTGTCATTAACGAGAGTGATCATGTCACCTGCATTAGCATTAAATATTACAAATCCTGTATTTTGTTGATTGACGTCTGCTGATCCATAGCGTGCGGACGCGCTAGTTGGGGAGCTAATTGGAGAGCCATTTCGATATAAAGTGAATTGATTTGCAGTTGTTGCTGTAACAGAAAACCAAGCTTCAAAAAGTCCTCCCGTATTAATAGTGATGTTTCCTGTAGCTGGTGCGTGAGAGAAGCCTGTCGTTATAGGCCCATTGGAACTGAACGATTTAGTGCTTGTAACAGCAACTGATTGAGTCGTATCATCATACACATAGGCATAATCTAAAGCGCCTAATGGAGTAATTCCCTGAGGGCCTGCTGGGCCCTGGGCTCCTTGCGAGCCTTGTGCTCCTTGTGCTCCGGTGGTGCCAGTAGCACCAGTAATGCCAGTAATTCCTTTAGTTCCTGTAGTTCCTGTAAGACCCGTAGTTCCAGTAATACCTGTAATACCAGTTGTTCCAGTGGCTCCTGTTGTGCCGGTGGTTCCTGTGAGTCCTCTTGATCCTGTTGCTCCTGTTGCGCCCTTAGTGCCAAGCGCTCCCATGGCGCCAGCAATGCCGGCAATTCCCGTGAGGCCCGTTGCTCCGGTAGCACCGGTAATGCCTGTTGCACCTGTTGATCCTGTTGCTCCGGTAATGCCAAATCCGGTAGCGCCTGTGTCGCCAGTTGGTCCCGTTGGGCCAACATCACCCGTTGCGCCCGTGGCACCGGCTGGTCCAAACCCCAACGACCCTACAGATCCCGTGGCACCGGTAATGCCAGGAGCGCCGGTTGCTCCTGTGGCGCCAGTAACGCCAGTGTCACCCGTGGCGCCAACACCGGTTGGGCCTGTGATGCCGGTGTCCCCGGTTGGGCCAGTATCCCCTCGAGGCCCTCGTGCACCCGTTGGTCCAGTTCCAGTATCACCTGTTGCCCCGGTGGGACCAGTTACGCCTGTTTGACCAGAAGCACCGGTTATGCCGCTCGCTCCTGTTGGGCCAACTCCGGTAGCGCCAGTAGTACCCGTGAGTCCTGTTGCGCCGGTAGCGCCAAGAATGTTGGTGATATCAATGCCGTTGACGAGTAATGTTTGTGCTGCAAGGGTGCAGGTGATGCAGAGGTTGCAATAGGTTTGATTTCTGCAGCTTCTGGTTATTTCGTCAAGCGTATAGTCGTAGTCGTCATGGTAAGCTTGTGTTTGCCCGCACCAGATAAATATGGTGAGGAGGGTGAGGTTGCGATAAATGGTGTACATAATGTGGGTTCCTTTTTAAATATTATTTTACGAAACTCTATGGATAAGGAGCGACCAGCTAACATTAAATGCCGATCCGCCAGTGGGTGGAATACCTACGACGTTATAAGCATACTGTGACAAGGATTGTCCTGCTGATGCGGTAAAAATCCCGTGGCCTGTGTTTTGTTGGTTGGCTGATGCAGAGCCATAGAGAGTTCCAGGTATATCCGTAAAAGTTGAGGGGGGGGTCAACAGGCGTAACTTCATTTGAAAGGCGTTATTATTGGTGAAGGAGTGCCAATATTCGTAAGTTCCTGTTGTGTTAATTCTAATGGACGAATATTGCGGTGGCCCTCCCACCGGTGTGAAAGCAGAGGTGCTTGGACCAAACTCGATATAAGGAAAATCTCCCGTGCCGCTGAAATTACCATTGTCGTAATAGGCATAAAAATAATCTAATGGTGCAGCAGCACCATTCGTGCCTGCTGGTCCTTGGGCGCCTTGAACGCCAGTCTGTCCTGTTGCTCCTGTTGCTCCTGTTGCGCCGGTTGTTCCTGTAGCTCCAGTATTTCCTGTCGCGCCTGTTGCGCCGGTGATGCCAGTTGTGCCTGTAGCGCCAGTTGTTCCCGTTGTGCCTGTCGTGCCGGTTTTTCCTGAGGCACCAATAGCGCCAAATGATCCTAGATTTCCTACTGCTCCGGTTTCTCCAGTAGAGCCGGTTGCTCCTTTGGCGCCAGTGGCACCGATGTTGCCGGTAGCTCCCGTTGAGCCTGTTATTCCTGTGGCGCCGGTAGCACCTGTTGGGCCGGTAGGGCCAGGGCTGCCGGTAGCTCCTCGAAAACCTTGCGTGCCCGTTGCGCCACCAATTGCTCCCACGGGTCCCGTTGGTCCTGTTGGGCCTGTTGCGCCGGTAGCGCCAGTTGGTGCTATGCCCGTTGCGCCGGTGGCGCCGGTAATGCCAAGGCTGCCAGTTTCTCCCGTTGCTCCGATGGGTCCTGTTTCGCCTTGTGGTCCTTGGCTACCTTGTGGTCCGGTAAGGCCTGTTGGGCCGGTATCTCCCGTTGCACCTATAATACCGGTTGGACCTGTGTCCCCGGTAGGTCCTGTTGGGTAGGCACCTGTTGCGCCGGTGGCGCCAGTTGGTCCTGTATTTCCAGCGGCTCCTATGGTACCAGTTTCGCCTTTGCTGCCAGTTATGCCAAGAATATCTTGTACATTAACACCATTGACCAGTACGGTGCCAGCGTTTAAGGTGCAGGTTACTGAAAGGGTACAAAATCTTGGTTGTTTGCATGCACGGGTAATGGCATCTTCGGCCATCAGGATCGTCATCTCATGTTCATTGAGAGATTTGAGCGATGACGTCATGCATAATAATGGGATGATTATATTTTTTATTTGTAGCATTGTAGTTCCTTTTTTTAAGCGAGCCTTCGCACATGCAGTGATGCATTGACGTTTGTGAATACTCCGCCTGCATTTGTTTGCAGGGTGATTGTTCCAACAGTAGAAACTAAATTTCTTAGATTGAGGATGCTTGGTCCTGCGGTGGAAAAAATAGCAAAACCAGTGTTTTGTTGGTTGGGGGCACCTGACCCATATATTCTTCCGCCTGCTACGTTGTTATCTACGGCTAATGAAAATTGATTGGCTTCTACGCCTGTAACATCCCACCAAACAGCATAGGTGCCGGCAATACTTATATTGAGGTTTTTGTTTCCTCCGGTCAAAGAAAAAATCGAAGTCATAGGTCCCGCTGTATCAAATGAAACGTCGCCACTAGGTAGGATAGTTGCTGCTCCTAAGTTATAGACATACGCATAATCATAGTATCCAGCTGCACCAGCAGCACCAGCAGGGCCAACCGAGCCAGCTGCTCCCGTGGCTCCTGTGGCGCCTGTAGCTCCGCGGTTTCCTGTGCTACCAGTAGCGCCGGTAATGCCTGTGGGGCCTGTTGCTCCAGTTGTTCCAGTTGCGCCAGTAATACCAGTAGTGCCCGTTGTTCCAGTAGTGCCCGTTGTTCCTGTAGTGCCTGTAGCGCCGGTTGCTCCTTTGGCGCCGTCATCACCAGCATCACCAGTAATGCCAGTAGCGCCGGTTGAACCTGTTGCGCCCCTCACTCCCGTGGGTCCGGTTGTTCCTTGGGCTCCTGTGGCGCCAGTGGGCCCTGTAGCGCCGGTGGTTGAACCCGTTGCGCCGGTTGGTCCTGTTGCGCCTTGTGCGCCGCCGGCTGCTCCGGTGGCTCCCGTAGGGCCAGTTGGACCAGTAGCGCCAGTTTCGCCTGTCGCACCGGTTGGGCCTGCGTCGCCCATTGCGCCAGTAGCGCCGGTTGCTCCGGTTGGACCAGTAGGGCCAGTTTGCGTGCCGCCAGTTGGTCCGGTAGCCCCTATAAATCCAGTTCTTCCGACGGTGCCTATGGGGCCAGTTGGGCCGGTGGTTGTTATGCCGATAAACCCCGTTGGGCCGGTTTCGCCCGTTGGGCCAGTAATTCCTGTGGCTCCGGTAGCTCCAGTTGGTCCAGTAATAGTTGCTCCCGTTGCGCCAGTGGCTCCGGTAGCACCAGTTATGCCGACAAGGTCAGCAATATTCATACCATTGACGATTAATATTTTTGCGGCCACGGTACAAGTGACGGTGAGATTACAAAACTTGACGGGGTTGCAGCCTCGCGTGATGTCATCATCGTAGTCATCGATTGTGTCTGGTAGTGTATTGGTGGTTACGCATGCCAAGAGCATGAGCATGAGAGCGCGATAGAAATTCTGCATGTCCTACGTTCCTTTTTTAATGGGTTAGCTGTGTCACGTATACAGTTAGAGTAGAAAGTTGGGTGTGCCCGTGTCAATAAACCTTCTTTTTCAGTCGTATTTTTATGGGGATGTTGTTTGGCGAGGCAATCGGTTGATCAAGCCGTGTTATAAGGGGTGGTGTTGACGCACCTCTTTTTTGCTGTAGGCTGGTTAATAGATGGTAAAAGGGCTCTTTCAAGGGCGCTTCAGGTTCAGCCCTGTCCGCCACAGCCCAAATTCCGGCGTAGCTAGCCAAGCCTGATGGCCTGGACTAGCGTAGAGGGATAAAGATCTTTTCAGATTTAGAGCCTGTCCACCATAGTTAGCCAGGCCGAAAATAGTGATCTTTAAGATCACCAGGCATGGATTAGCGAAGGAGGATTATATCGAACAATCAGGGGTCGAGGTTATAAGTCCCCCAAATAACACAAAAAACAGATCACCTATGAGTAGGCACAGGGTGCCGGGCTCCATGAGCTACGGCACCATACTATGCTTATCCGGGTCTGGTGATCTTAAAAGATCACTATTTTAGACTCGGCTGTTCGCTCATCCTGAGTGATTCTCGTAGAGAATTGTATCGAAGTACGTATGGCGAAGCCCGTCATAGCTCGAAGAGCGACGAGGGGCAGGCCACCTAGATAAATTTTTAATTTGAAATGTTTTATTTTAAAAAAATACAATAATATCTCATTGACATTATTATTATTGTGAGTAGGATTGATATTAGTACCACTATAAACGTGGTGCGAAATGGAAGTTTTTTTTAAACAACCCCTTTTTATGGAGGATACTTATGAAGGGTACATTCAAAAAAGCGTTTTCACTGGCGCTCTTAATTTCAGTGGTTCCAGCGTTCTCAATGGAAGTAATTACAGAAATAGTTCCTAACGGTTCTTTAGCATTAGCTAAGGCTACTGTGCAAACAATTCCTGGCAAACTCCCTGCTTACGCACAAACACCTGCTTTCAGAAGCATGACGAGCAGATTTCTTGATTTTGGTAAGAGACAAGCAAACGCAGCATGGCAATTAGCTAAAGAGAACCCATATGCAACGGCTGGTATAGTTGCCGGTACAACTGCTGTTGGTACTATTGCGTACAATCGCGAAGCTATAGCAAACAAAGTAAAAGCGAATCCAAAAATAACTATAGGAACGCTTGGTCTTACCGCTATAGTTGGTGCTGCTGCATACAACAAGCCTGAAGCTAGAACTGCTGTTTTGGCAGGATTTAATTCTGCAAAAGATGCTGTTGTATCTGGTAAAGCAAAAGAAGCTGTTGTGTCTGGCGCTGTTAGAGCAAAAGACGCTACAATCTTTGCTGCTGGCAAAGCAAAAGACGCTACAGTGTTTGCTGCTGGTAAAGCAAAAGATGCAGGCATGTTTGTTGCGGATAAAGTTGCAACTAACAGCAGATATCTTTTTGATGCAGTTAAAGCCAATCCTAAGAAGTCTGGCGTGATTGCAGCGGCAACAGTTGCTACTTTAGGTGTTACCTATGGTATTTACAAATATATGACTCGTCCAGTAGCTGTTAAAGCTACTCCAGTTGTTGCTAGTCTTACTGGTAAAGCAGTAATGGCTTCATTTGTTTTATCAACTCCAGTTGTTGCCGCAACTCCAGAAGCTACCTTGATTGCTCGAGCGCAAGCTATGGTTAACGATGCTCGAGTTCAAGCATTAACCGTTAAATTCGTTAATAGCGAAAACGGGCAAAAGAATACAGCTGTTGAAACATTGAATATTCGCATTGCTAAATTGCAAAATTCAATCACTCCAGTTGATATCCAACAAAGATCTAAAGCATTGACATCAGTTATTGCTTTAGTTAACGAGCAATTGTCAAAAACACAAGCAGCTCAGTAAGCATTATTGCTTAAACAACGGTCACATTCGATAAGCTAGAGCTTTGTGGTGGATGCGTTTTAACCAACGCATCCACCTCTCATTACATAATTGGAGGATTATTATGAAAAAGTTTTTAAACACAGTATTATCACTGGTTCTTTTGACATCATTCGCTCAGTCTGGTGCGATGGGAACAAAACAAGAGTTGCAAGATTTGCTTATGCAAACAAGGCTGCTTGGATTGTTGGAACAAAAAAATAAAACACACAAAGCTTTTTCAGCTGCGTGTTCATCGGGCCTTAAGTTTTTAGGCACAGGTGCTTCTTACCTTGGACGCAGTGCTTTGCATAATCCATCTAAAGCTATTGCAGCAGCAGCTGGTATTGCTGTTAGTGGTTATGTTTTGCATCGTTTGATGAAAAAATCTGACACACAAATTTTGGATTTAATAGCACAAGAAGCTGGCAAGATTCACGGACAAGTAGTTACGGGACAAATTCCTACTCAATCTTTGGGTGAGCGTTTTGCGTATGAACTTAAGCATGAATTGCAAGCAGTGAAATCGTTACCGTCTGCTCCCGGTCAGGTTAGCATGCAAAAATTTAGTGAGCTTGAAACTAAGATTACAAATGTTGGTGCAGCAGTTGCCGATTACAAAGCTAATCCAAACAATTCTTCTAAGAAATGGGTTGCCATTGCAAGCATTTCGACGTTGTGTGATTGCATTGCAACATTAAAAAATGAACTCAATCCACCAAGCTTCTTCAGCAGAAATTTTTGTAAGTTTGCTGTGGCAACAACAGCCGCTGTGGCGGGTTTTGCGGGCTATGTAGTCAAATATGGTCTACCATCATGGTTCAGCAAGAAGTAATCAATCGGAAAAAGTGGAGAGTATGTATATGAAGAATAGAATATCAAAAATAGTATTGATAGTGTTAATGAGTGCATCGATTGTAGCTCCGGCTGATGCTTGTTGCTTGTGTAAGAATGTACAAAAAATAGCTACTAAGCATCCGTTTATTACTGGCATAGTTACGGCGGCAGGTGCTGCATGCGTGTATTCATGGCTTGCAAAAAAATATGCTGCATATCAAGCGCGCAATGAGGCAAGATTCAGAGAAGAGATGCAGAAAATGCTTGATGATTATTCTGAAAAAAACAGAAACAGAAATGTTATGAGTTTAACTGAATCAGTGAAGCGTCTTATGTATAATGCAGAGCAACAGAAGACAATGCGTGATGCAGAGCAAGCTCGACAACAAGAATCTGAGCGACAGATTATTGAGTGCATGAAAAAAATGCGTGAAGACGATGCGCGCAGAAAAGAATTTATGGAAGAGCGCATGCGCAAAGCTAAAGCTGAGCAAGAACGTTTGCAGGAAGCTGAACGCAAACGACAAGAAGCTGAGCAAGAACGTTTGCTCGAAGATGAGCGCAAGCAACAAGAAGATAAGCAGCGGATTATTGAAGCAAAGAAAAAAGAGCAAAAAAAGAAAGCGCGCAGAAATAAAATTTTATTGAAACAGATGAGTGAAGCTGCTCTTGCAAAACGTCAAGAAAGAAACGCAGCCGGCTTTATGGATGCTATAGGTGAAGTTTCTGAGCATTCTGACATTGAATAGAGAAGTTTGTTTGTGAGATTTTTAAAATAAGAGGATGGTTAAAAAATTTATAAATTTGATTTAGATTATAGGGAGGATGCATCTGCATCCTCTTTTTTTTTGATTAGCGTAGTTATTTGATAAGTGCTTTCAATTTTTGCAAAGCAGCAACGCGATCTTTGTGTCCAAAAATTGCATTGGCAATTGCTATATCTTGCACGCCATGATCAACGAGCATGGTGATATTTTCTTTATTAATGCCGCCATCCATTCCGATGGTAAATGGCAGGTCGTGTGCTTGCCGATAGGCCACAAGTTTATCAACTTTATCCACCGCGGCTAGTATAAATTGCTGTCCAGAGAACCCAGGTTCCACCGACATTACTAAAACTTGATCTATGACATTCAAGAATGGAAAAATTGTCTCTACGTTGGTTTTTGGCGATAGTGCAATGCTTGCCCGCCATTTTTTTTCATGAATGCGATTAATTAAGCTCATTGCATCTTTAATTGTTTCTATGTGAAAACTCACTATGCTACCGGCTGGTAGGTTGAGTTCTTCAAGCCATGTCCCAGGATTTTCAACCATCAAGTGAACCCAGAGTGGTCGACATGTGGCTGCGGCTATTGCATGCATAAATGCTACCCCCCAGGTCAGGTTTGGGACAAAATGGTGGTCCATAATGTCCAAATGGTAGCCGTCGCAGTAGGGGTCGAGGGTTTTTATTTCGTTTTGTAAGTTAAGTAAATCGGCCGAAATTAATGAAGGAAAAATGAGTGCCATGGCGTGTAAAACTCCTGTTTTTTTATGTGATTTTAGGCATTTGTGGTATACTAACATGTATGGGAATTTTAGGTAAACCATTTCTATTTTTTAGGGGTTATTATATGAAAAAATATGGTTCAGCTGCTTTTTTGGCGCTGTTATTGATGGCTAGTGCTCAAGTTCAGGCGGTTAGCTTTAAAGAACTGGGATTTGAGACAGCAAAGCAGTTGGCTCAGTTTAGCTTTGAATGTGGTAAGTTATCGGTCAAAGCTGGCTTAGAGCCTGAGCAAACAGGCCGCATGGTCGCTTTTGGTGGCATTGGAGCATCAGCCATAGGCGGCGGCTTAGTTGGCCTAGCTGGCTATAAATTGTATCGCTTGGCAAAGTGGCTTTGTGTGGCAACGCATAAAAGAGTGACGGGTCAAGAATATGAAGTGAAGCACGAAGCAAGTGCGCAACCATTGTGTGTTGTTTCAGCAGCGGCGCTTGCTGGATTAGCCGCGACGGCGTATGTTTTGGCTATGCCAGCACAGTAACATTGAAATAGGTTTTTTTAGTTAATTATTGTATATGAATAGGAATGATATGACAGTAGAACAAGGCGTAAAAAAAGTAGGCATGATCATCTTAATGGAACAAGATCTAGCCAAAGCAGTTGAATTTTATCAAGGTCTAGGCTTCAGACTTAAGTTTCATTTAAAAGAAAAATGGGCTGAATTTGAATTGGGTGACGTTAAGCTTGGCTTATGTCCAACCAGTGAAGATCTTGGCTTAATCCGTACAGGAATTGTCTTAGAAGTGGAAGATCTTAAGGGTATGTATTTAGCTCGTAAAGATGATATTCACTTTTTTGGCGAACCACAAGAAGCGGTACACGGGATTATGGTTAGTTTTAAAGATCCAAGCGGCAACGTATTGGACCTCTACCAGCCAACTCCTGAAAAAGTTAAAGATTTGGTGGGTCAAACTGTTCAAAAAGATGAAGATGGTTGCTGTGGTTCGGAAGAGTCCTGCTGCTAATCATTTTGCGATGGTCTATTAAGAATAAAAAACATCGATATCTGAGTCCTTCTTCGAAGATATCGTTATTGAGTTTTTAAGATTTCATTCTAAACTAATTTTAAGTGAAGAAGTGAAAAGTGTGGTTTTAAAGAGTAAAAAATAGTGTTAATTTTTATAGGAGGAAGCAAGCATGTTTGAAAAATTCCGCCCCTTGGGCGACCGTGTTTTAGTGGCACGTGTAGAAGATCAGGAAAAAACTGCCGGTGGCATTTATATTCCTGATGCAGCTCGTGAAAAAGCACAAACAGGTAAGGTCATTGCTGTGGGAACCGGTCGTATTGACACAACGGGTAAAGTTACTCCATTGCATGTTGCAGTTGGTGACCTTGTCTATTTTGGTAAATATTCTGGTACCGAAGCTGGCAAAGACTACCTGATTGTTCGTGAAGATGAAATTTTAGGCATTATTGAAAAATAACAATAAGGAGTTTTTAGTATGTCATCAAAAAAAATAACTTTTGGCGTTGATGCACGTGAAAAGATCCGTAAAGGGATTGATACACTTGCTGATGCGGTTAAAGTAACCCTCGGGCCCAAAGGTCGCAACGTAATTTTTGAACGTTCATTTGGTTCTCCAGTCATCACCAAAGATGGTGTCAGTGTTGCTAAAGAAATCGAACTTAAAGATAAGTTAGAAAACATGGGCGCACAAATGGTGCGTGAAGTTGCAAGCAAAACAGCTGACATAGCAGGTGACGGTACAACAACCGCAACCGTGCTTGCGCAAGCGATATTCCGTGAAGGTAACAAATTTGTTACTGCCGGTGCAAACCCAATGGAACTTAAACGCGGTATTGATAAAGCAGTTCTTGCTGTCGTAAAACACATCAAAGAAAATGCAAAACCAATCAGCGATAAAAAAGAAATCGAACAAATTGCTACTATTTCTGCTAACTCAGACGAAGTTGTTGGACAGCAAATTGCTGTTGCAATGGAACGTGTGGGACGCGATGGTGTGATCACCGTTGAAGAAGCAAAAGGTATGCAAGATGAATTAGATGTTGTTGAAGGCATGCAATTTGATCGTGGTTATCTATCACCATACTTTGTCACCAACACCGAAAAAATGGAAGCTACTTTTGATAGCCCTTTCATCTTGATCTACGAAAAAAAGATCAGCAGCATGAAGAGCTTGCTTCCGACGCTTGAGTTTGTTGCAAAAGCTGGTCGTTCATTAGTAATTATTGCTGAAGATGTTGAAGGCGAAGCGCTTGCAACATTGGTAGTCAACAAATTGCGTGGCACCATTAATGTTGCAGCAGTTAAAGCTCCTGGCTTTGGCGATCGTCGTAAAGCTATGCTTGAAGACATTGCAGTGTTAACTGGTGGCAAATTAGTGTCTGATGATCTTGGGTTGAAGCTTGAAAGCGTCACCTCATACGATCTTGGTACCGCTAAAAAAGTAGTTATCACAAAAGATAATTGCACTATCATTGAAGGCCAAGGATTAGTCGAATCAATCAAAGGCCGTGTTCTACAAATTAGAGCACAAATTGATAACACTGAATCTGATTACGATAAAGAAAAAATGCTCGAACGTTTAGCTAAATTAGCTGGCGGCGTTGCAGTAATCAAAGTAGGTGCAGCAACTGAAACCGAAATGAAAGAAAAGAAAGACCGTATCGAAGATGCGCTCCACGCGACTCGTGCAGCAATCGAAGAAGGTATTGTCGCTGGTGGTGGTGTTGCATTAATTCGCGCACAATCAGCAGTAGATGCATTGACACTTGAAGGTGATGAAAAGCTTGGCGCACACATTGTTCGTCGTTCATTAGAAGAACCTTTACGTATCATTGTAAGCAATGCTGGTTTTGAAGCTTCTGTTGTTACCAACAAAGTTAAAGAATCAACAGGTTCTATGGGCTTTGATGCAAAGAAGGGCGTATACGTTGATATGATCGCTGCTGGTATTATTGATCCTGCAAAAGTGACTCGCTCTGCGATTCAATATGCGGCATCAATTGCTGGCTTGCTCTTGACAACCGAAGCGACGATTTGCGAACTTCCTGAAGAGAAAAAGGAAGCTCCTGCAAGTCATCCTCACGGCGGCATGGGCGGCATGTATTAATTTAAATCACTACGTGATTACATTAGAATTAAGATAATAAAAAGAGCCTCGCATTTTTTTAATGCGGGGCTCTTTTTATTCCTAAAATATCTACAAGAGATTTCTAACTTTTATTGTACGGTTTCTTCTTTGGTCGTTGTTTTTGTATAACCATCGCGACCAGATTTTTTAACTTTTTTAGTTTTATATTTTTTACCTTTGTTCACTCGTTCTGTTTTTTTAGTTGTTTTGGTGACTCCACCATCGGTTGATTTTCTTTCAGAACGACTATAATAATCATCACCTCGTAACTTACTTGCCGTATCTGATGCAAAATTGGATACGTCTTCCGCTGCGTTCTCTAGTGCTTGTCCAGCGCTGTGCGCAGTGTCTTCTGCCCATTCACCGACGGTTCTGTCAGCTTTAAGATTGGTATTTAATAGACCACACGTAAGGGTCGCCAATAAGGTGAAACCAATTATTTTTTTGTTCATCATGAGTTAGTCTCCTTTTTTTTAGGGTTATATTTTATCTAATCTCTTCCGACCATCTCAGTTCCTCGACCAGCTGACTGTGAGGTTAATCCGTACGAATTTCTTTCAGTATCAGGACTGACGACATTGGCTCTACTTGTTGGAGCTGATTTTCTAGTTCGTCTTTTTTTTATTTTTGTTTTTTTTCTATCAGTGTCAGTATTACGATCGAATCCATTATATTGATCTTTGCTATATGCATTGTTATTTTTTGCAGCCTCAAGAGTATTATTTAAAAATACTACGGTAATAATAGTAGCTAGTGCTAAGGTAATAAATTTTTTAGTTTTCATGGGAAGTGCCTCCTGGAATCATATTACTCAGAGAGACCTACGGGCGCAGGTCTCTCTGAATATATAAGCTCTCTTGTTATTTTGATGTTCTTGTTTTTATGGTAGTTCTTTCAGATCGACGACCGTCATCTGATCTCTTTTCTGTTCTTGTCGTCTCTGTTGTTCTTTCTGTCGGTCTTTCTCTTCTATGATTTTCTCTTACGTATTCATATCTAACTGGTCTATCGTCATAGTAACGGCGACCATCATAGAAATAATAGTCATCAAATTCAGGGTCATAGTAATAATCGTCATAATAGTAGCCATCGCCTAGTGCTGCAGCGGTAGTAATCGCCGCACCCGTTAATAGTCCGCCGATTATGCCACCTGCGCGGCCGTGAGCTTCAAGTCCATTATTTGAAAGAACACATAAAAGTGTTATTAAAAAAGTGAAACTAATTGTTTTTTTGTTCATCATGAGTGATTCTCCTGTTTTTTAAGGTTTCGGTAGTATTAAACAAGACCTGCAGTGTGTGCAGGTCTTGTTTAATACATTTACTATTTTTTATTTCGATGATTATATTCTTATGATTGGCTTTCATCAATCTCATCAGAATAATTTACATATTCATCAGAATCATCTGCATATCGACGACCCGTTACTATATTGCCTTCTGCAACATCTCGTACAGCACCACCGGCCACATCAGTAGCACCTTCTACAGTGTTTGCTGCGACTTCAGCTGTGTCTACCACGACGTTGCCAATTAATCCTCGATTTTCTCCGTCTCGATCGCGGCCAAACCACGCTTCAAGATTACTGCTAGAAAGAGTACACAAAAGTGTAACGAAAAAGGTTAAACCAATTATTTTTTTGTTCTTCATAAGAAGTCTCCTGTTTTTATAAGGGTTATTATTGTTCTTGCAGGGTCAGTTGTTCTTTGCATGCCTTAACTTTAAAGACAGCAATGGATTCATAGCTTTTCCCTGTACAATACTCATGATAACACATATAAAATTCAAATTGCAATAGTTTTTTTAATATGATTAGGGATATATCTAAGGACCCTTCGACAAGGCTCCCTCCTACGCTAAGGCTTCGGCGGACAGGCAGGGAAGACGGCCCTACTTCGCTTTTTAAGCTTCGAAGGGCAGGCAGGGGTGAAATCTATAGTTTTTTTGAATGTTTTTTGAAAAATTGAGTAATTTTTTCTTTGGTAATCTTTGAATCGGCAATCTTCATTGTCATATCATAGAGTTCATCAAATGGAGCATCTATGATTATTCCATTAAGTTCAAGAAAAGTAAGTGCTGTGAGTAATCCTATACGTTTATTGCCATCTATGAAAGGATGATTCTTGATAAGATGATAACAATATGCTGTGGCCATTTCAAAAATATCTTTATATGCATATTCGCTAAAGATTGTTATTTGGGGTTGTGCAAGGGCTGAATCTAAAAGTTTTGAATCACGTAAGCCATGAATGCCACCAAATTCATCAATGACTTGGCAATGAAGCCTTAAAACAGCTTTATGTTCAAGAAATTTTACAGCGTTCATGGTTTAGCAAGCTTTTTAAATACAGAAGCGTACTTTTTCATGATTTTTTTTGCTACTTCGTCGATTTTTTCATCTTTTGATTTTGTTTTTTTTTCAGGTTTTTCGATAGGTTTTATTATGAGAGTGCCGTTTTTAATGGAAAGTTCTAATTCGGTTTTTTGATTAATTTTTAATTTTTTTAACAGTGATTGATCTATAATCAATGCTAAATTGTCGCCATGTTTAGTAAGTGTTTTTGTCATGATAGATGTTCCTTCTATTAATTATCATGCGTACTAGCATACAGCAATTTTTAACGTAAAATAATATAGTCAATTACATTGATCCGCCGAACTTAATCCATCCACCCCAGGTGCTGAGTGCACCATTCTTTTGTGGAAATTCTACAAACCATCCGGCAGCAAGAAGCGCATCGTAATTGCAGCCAAAGCCTTGCAGGGTGAATGATCCATAAGCTTTGTGGTTCAATACGCTGAAACCTGATGCAGAATAAAAATCAAAATCGCACAATGTCACTGGTGTAAACACAGCATCATCAGGTGCTTGTCGAGCAATAGTACTGAGGTTGGCAGTTTTATTGATAGCAGATCCTGCAATACCAAAATCAGCTTCAAATGATTCTGCATTATCAAAAATGAGTTCTTCTTGTCCATGCCCCCAAATGCCGTAACCTATCTCTGCTTCAAGCCATTGGTTAACCGAAAGTCGGAATCCTGCTGCAAAATCTATCATGTTAAATGGTTTGACGCGCACTTTGCGTGTCATAACGTTAACACCAGGCACATTTTGTTCATTTGGGCATCGTGTATTAAATTGTACAAATCTACTGAGCAGTTTTTCTTCGCGTTTGGTTGGTGTGCAACAATCGTCTCCTTGTTCTCGGCCTATAAGTCCCATGGTTCTGCATTGGTCATCGCGCACCAAAAACACATCATCAAGATGGGTGAAAAAGCAGAATGCAAAACGTTCGATATCTCTGTTGAGTAAAATATTAAAACCAACACCAGCGTTAATACCAACATGGCCATTATACCCCGTGACAGCATCAAATAAATACTCAGCGTTTTGTTTTCTACCCGTCGGAAATATAATGCTTGAGTAATAATAAATTTGATGACCATTAACTTCCGAGCGATATGTTTTGCCCATGCGCAAGATTATTGCAGCTAATTCAAAGCGTGAGCGGCAGTTTACGATTTTGCCAAATTTCCAAGCAGGTTGTTTAAAAGCTTCAACAATATCGTGTGGTGCATCGGGATTAGTGCTCGTTCCAAGCTGGACATCGTATTGGCAGAGGTTCATACGGTTTCTGACAAACACGAGTGGAAGTTGTATATCAATCCATGAATCTTGAAAGAATGAAATGTCGGTAAAATTTTTAAGGTCTTGATTATACTCGGGCATAATTGCCCATTGCAATTGAGAAGGGCTTACGGTGAATCTGCCACTGAAATTAGAAGGTAGTCCTAACCATTCTGCACGAATGTCGCGGCACTCAGCGCCGGTGTCTATTGCATCACCAGCAACAAGAAGTTGCGTTTTGAAATCAGTCAAAAAATATTCTGTTACGCGATGGTCGCCACGTGAATGTTGATAGGCGCCAGTGATTTGTATGCTGCTGAGACTTTTGCCATTCTTGTTATTATAAAAGTTATGCCAACCAGCTTGCTCGGTGACGACATTGGCAAATATGGGACGATTTGCCATAAACGATCGTCCGGTTACTTTTTGAAACGATCTTGGTATGAGTTCTTCTTGGAACGATTCATAGCGGGCAGATAATGTGCCTGCAACGATCAACAGAGGTATAATCAGTAATAAAAATTTTTTCATGCGCTACATCCTTAATTTACATCTCTTAATTTGCTCTTTAGCTTAGGATAGCTTTTCCATAAACTCAAGCGATTTTCTTTTTCAAAATGGAAGTGTAAAGACATTTGACCTTGTATCTTGAAAAATAAATTCACTACAAAGTTTCGTAATCATTTCGCAATGGTTTCGTAATCATTTCGCAATGGTTTCATAATCCTAGTCACTATCAGACAGCGCCCAAATAGTAGATTTGGTTTTACCTATAGACTTGATTAAGCCCATCTTCTTAAGCTTTGCAAGTTCCAGCTGTGTTGTCCTATCTGTTAAGGCTATACTCATTCTTTTCATGATCTGAGGCATTTTAAGCGGCCCTTGCTGTAAAGCTTCGATGATCTCTTTTTGTCGATCAGTCAGTTTATCAAGATCAGTGCTTTGTTTATAAATAATAGTAGGCATTGGTTCTTTGAGGGGCAATGTTACCGAAAAACTACCGCCAATTTCTTCATAAATGGGCAATGGGTTGCCAGCGTTTTTTGAATCTTCGATCATATCAAGCGTTCCTCTTCCCCATCTTTCAATCTTACCGCACGCAAAAAGCACACTTGAAATAAGAGGGTTACGTTGAATTGATGGGTGCTCCTTGGAAAGCTTACTTAACTCTACACCCCTGGGCAAAGCACCAACATTAGTAATATTCACACGATCATCATATACCGCAACGGATATGTTTCCTCCTGCATTGCTGTTGTCTCGATGTGCTAACGCATTGATGAGAGCCTCGCGCAAAACAGAATAAGGAATTGCGGGGGTTTCAACACGCGACGATTTGCCTGGTTCTATTCGAGCCGCAACAGGCAGACAAAAGACCAAAAAGTCCATTGCTTTGTCATACAAATCAAAAATATTTGCTCGGTACTTCTTGTTATTCAGGAACTCGCTTTTGGTTGTTCCTTTGAATCTGGCCAACTGAATGGATGATTGCATAAATTGCTTGTCTTCATCTTTGCAAAATAATATGACCGCGGCATTGGTAAGCTTATCTCCTACCATTAAATTTAATTTTTTGAGTATATTTGGAGTAGTTGCTGATAAAGCTGCTTCAGGCAGCCTTTGCTCAAACACAGCCATGCGAACAACCTCTTTGATTCTGCCATGGTCCAGATCTTTAATTGTGCATGTGTTATGAGCTAATCTCTCCCATAATCCCGGATTGTTTCTATTGTATAAGTAGTTTTGCTCGTCCCTGGGCATATACATTGTAGTTGATTGATTACGCATATATGGACGGCCATCATATGTATACGGTGCCCTATCATCGGGATTTACAAGCAATACAATCACGTGACGATCATCGACTACACATACATATTTGACATCAATTTTTGCATGAGGCTCTATCTTATTTATTTCAGTAGCTACAGTTTTGCGTGTTGAATCGGCAACATCTTGACCTATAATTTTGCCGTCGTCTTTAACACCAATAAGAACCGTACCGCCTTTATCGCTATTCAAAAAGGCACATACTGTTTTCATGCCTTCTTTTATTCCCGCTATTGAAGACTTAAATTCTAATGTTTCAGATTCACCGCGCTTTACAAGCGCTTTTAACTGCGCGATTTTCATAAAAAACCCTAACCATATTGTTTTTTGCTCTATTATTACTTGATCAACCATAGCTGATCATAATCAGAATGCAAACAAATAGTTGAGTGATTTTTTTCTAAAGGTTCCACAGCTGTGGCACTCATTGACGATCTGCCTTTGCTCACCAAGAGACCCGATTACGAGCCTCTTGGTGATGATTTTATTTCAAAAACTTACGACAGCCTTTTGACCATGATTGATGCAACGGCAATATTGGTGCCTCCAGTTGCTAAAGGTGTTTGGCCACCGGTGAAAGTAAGAGTGCTGCCTGCAGTTGCGGAAAATATAACCCTGGCTGGCAGAGAACCATATAAAGTATACGTAGATGTTATGCTATCATGATACGTTATTTGCATAAAAGAGTAAGCAATTGCGGTGCCATTAAGATAGAGCGTATATGTTTCGTTTGGCCAAGTTGCTACATTAGCCGTCCATGATGGCGTCATGGTAAAATATGCTATATAAACACCGGTTTCGTTAATAGTGATTGTGCCGCTCGATAGTGAAAATCCGGAAGTAATAATGGGGTTTTGATTGAAAAGCGTTCCATTGTCGCTGTAAGCATAAATGAACTGAGATAACCCACTGATACCGGTAGCACCTGTTGCACCAGTTATGACAACACCTGTTGCACCCGTGCTGCCGGTAGCGCCTGTAGCGCC
>JAPLIR010000023.1 GCA_026389015.1 Candidatus Dependentiae bacterium
TAAGCCAACTGATGAAACAGTCTTCAGGTTTGGGTGGATTATTTACCTACTTAGATTTGTTTTCTGGTGGTGCCCTGAGTAAATGTACATTGTTTGCATTGGGCATCGGGCCTTACATTACTGCATCGATTATGATGCAAATGTTAAGTATGACCATTCCATCATTAGAACAACTAATGAAGGAAGGTGAATACGGACGTAAGATTGTTAATCAATACACGCGTTATTTAACGTTTGGTGTCAGTATCATGCAGGGTCTAGGGTATGCCATGCTGGTTGAAAAATTTAATCTAGTTCTTGACCCAGGTTGGGGATTCCGGATTATGTTTATTTTAACATTAACGGTAGGTTCCATGATTACTATGTGGCTTGGTGAGCAAATCTCACTATTTGGCATTGGTAATGGTAGTTCCATGATAATTTTTGCGGGTATTGTTGCTCGTTTCCCTGACGATGTTATTAGAGTATTGGGTTCTGTAGAGCAGGGGCTTATGGGTTGGGAAACAGCAGTTATTATTGCTGTTGTTTTTGTAGCCATTACTGCCTGCATTGTCTTTTTAGAAAAAGGCGAACGAAAAATACCGGTACAATATACCAGACGTGTAGTTGGACAAAGGGTGTATGGCGGTCAAAGCTCCTATATACCATTTAAAATTAATACGGCCGGTGTTATGCCAGTGATTTTTTCGAGTGCTGTGTTGAATATCCCAGTATTTCTTTTTTCTATGCTTGCCACACGTTTTGATTTCTTTAAAACGCTTGCTGAGCATTTTAGTTATACGGGAATTCTCTATAATATGTTAAATTTTGTGCTTATTATATTTTTCTCTTTCTTCTACACTGCATTGGTATTTAATCCTGATGAGCTTGCTGATAATATTAAGAAAAGTGGTGGATTTATTCCTGGCATTCGTCCTGGAAGAAAAACTGCTGAATTTTTTAATTATATTTTGAATCGCATTGGTTTGATTGGAGCCATTTATTTGGGTCTTCTTGCATTATCACCAACCATTTTGAGTGTTTTTATTAAAATACCATTCAATTTGGGCGGTACGGCATTACTGATCGTTGTTGGTGTTGCCTTAGATACTGCGGCTCAAATTGAAGCTTATTTGATTGAGCATCGTTATGAAGGGTTTCTGTCAAGCGGCAGAATGAAAGCTAGAGGAGTAGCACGTTGAACTCCAAGACTGATGTTATTATATTAATTGGCCCACCTGGCGCAGGCAAAGGATCACTGGCTAATCTATGTATTAAAAATCTTGGCTGGAAACAATTGTCAACTGGTAATTTGTGCAGAAAGCATATAGCTGAACAGACAGAAATTGGTAAGCAGATAGATTTTGCTATAAAATCTGGTAAACTAGTTTCTGATAGTCTTATGACTGGTGTTGTTGACGAATGGCTTTCAAGTCAAATTGGTCGGGTTCCGGCGGTTATTTTAGATGGCTTTCCAAGAACAGTTGCGCAAGCAAAAGCTCTTGGTGAGTATTTAAAGGATAAAGAAAGCCATTTGAAATTGACCGTTGTAAAACTGTTTATTTCACATGAAAAAGTGATTGCACGTTTGTGCAATCGATATATTTGTTCAAACATTGAGTGTCAGGCTATTTATTCGCTGAGTACTGGATCAACGTTAGTTCCGCAAAAAGAGATGATATGCGATACTTGTGGAAATCCACTTACAAAAAGAAAAGATGATGAAGAAGAAGCAATAGTAGAACGTTTGCAAATATATCGTAAACACGAACAAGATCTTTTAAATTTTTATATTAACGCACAACATGCCGTTACAGAGTGTAATGTTGAGCGGTCTCTTAATGAGATATTTGAGGATTTTAAAAGATTGATGGGAATAGGACTTAAAGCTGGATGATTACTTTAAAAAATAAAGCTTCCATTGCCAAAATGGAGGAAGCAGGACAACTTCTAGTTGATATTGTTGATACTATGACTTTTTTGCTGCAACCGGGAACAAGTACTTTAGATATTGACACTTGGATTGCACAAGAATTAAAAAAAAGAGATTTGACATCAAAAACACGTGGCTATATGGGATATAAACATTCCAGCTGTGTCTCTGTTAATGATGAAGTAGTTCATGGAGTTCCATCTGCTCATTCGATTTTAAAGGATGGGGATTTGGTTAAAGTTGACATATGCGCTTCCTTCAAGGGTTACTGTGCTGATATGGCACGTTCATTCATTATTGGAAAACCTGCTGATGCTTCTATTCAAAAATTGGTTGAAGCAACACAGCGAGCTTTAGATAAGGGTATTGAAAAGGCTCGTGCGGGCAATCGCTTATCTGATATTTCAGCTGCGATACAAGAAGAAGCTGAAATGCATGGATTTGGTGTAGTGCGTGATTTTGCAGGACATGGTATTGGGAAATCCATGCACGAGGATCCAGAAGTGTTAAACTATGGAAAACCTGGTATGGGCCCAATATTGCGACCGGGAATGGCATTTGCGTTAGAGCCTATGTTGACTGTGGGTAAGTATGATGTGTATGTTGCCGATGATGGTTGGACGGCCAAAACAGTAGATAAAAGTTGGGCTTCTCATGTGGAAGACACGGTTGTTATCACTGAGGGCAATCCAAGAATTTTAACAAGAAAAATAACCACGGATTAAGGATTTGAAAGTTCTATGAAACAAAAAGAAGATGTAATAAAAGTTGATGGTGTTGTGAAGGAAACATTGCCGAATGCCATGTTTCGTGTCGTTATTGAAGGTGGGCATGAAGTATTGGCACATGTTTCTGGAAAAATGCGCATGCATTACATCAGAATTTTGCCAGGTGATAAGGTTGCCTTGGAACTTTCACCATATGATTTGACTCGGGGAAGAATTGTATTGCGCTATAAAACATAACGAATGATTGTTGCATAAGGAACTCAGCGATGAAAGTACGAACATCTGTTAAAAAAATTTGTAAAGAGTGTTGCATTATTAAACGTGCTGGTGTTGTCCGTGTGCTTTGTAAAAAAAGCGCTCGTCATAAACAACGTCAAGGTTAACGCACTAGAGCAAGGGATTGTATGGCTAGAATAGAAGGTGTTAATTTACCATCTAACAAAAGAATTGAATATGGATTGACCTATCTTTTTGGTATAGGTTTAAAGTTATCGCAAGATGTTTTAACAAAACTAAAAATTAGTTATGACAAACGTGTGAGAGACTTATCTGACGAAGAAGTTGCAGCGATTCAAAAAGAAGTTTCTAATAATTATATGACGGAAGGTGAATTGCGTAAAGATATCGCAATGAACATCAAGCGTCTACAAGAAATTGGGTCGTATCGTGGATCACGTCATAAAAAAGGCTTACCTGCACGTGGACAACGTACTAAGACCAATGCTAGAACTCGCAAGGGACCTCGTAAAGCTGGCGGTCAAGTTGCATTGAAGCGTAAAGTAACCAAAAAATAATTAATAAACCTTGAATGATACGTTAGTGATTTAAAGGACAGAATGGCATACAAAAAAAAGTCTAAAAAAACCAAAAGACAGGTTGATTTAGCAGTAGCACACGTGAAGTCTACTTTTAATAACACCCTTGTTTCGATTACTACTACCGGTGGTGATGTTCTTCTTCAAGGTAGCTCTGGTAGATTAGGTTTTAAGGGTTCACGTAAAGGGACACCATTTGCGGCAACGCAAATAGGTACTGGTCTTGCTAAAGATATGGTTGCGCTAGGCATTAGAAGTGTTGAAGTGAACTTGCAAGGACCTGGATCAGGAAGAGATTCAATAGTGCGTGCGTTTCAATCTTCAGGGTTGAATGTTACTGTTTTGCGTGATGTAACCCCGTTGCCTCACAATGGTACCCGAGCTCCCAAAAAGCGCCGAGTATAAGAACGGTATACGTAACGGAGATATGATAAGTTTTATAATATGGCGGTAATGTCATTCCAGATATGATAAGGTGAACATGGAAAGAAAACCAACAGGATTTGCTGATCAAAACGCTAAGCGTGGTACAAGTAGCAGAAAGACTACGGATAACAGTGCGGAACAACCTTCCAAGCGTCCGGGTAAAAAGCTTTCTGAATACGGTAAGCAATTAGCTGAAAAACAAAAAGTAAAAGGCATCTATGGCATGCGAGAAAGTCAATTTAGACGTTTCTTTAGTATTGCTATTCAGACACGTGAAGGCGCAACAGGCGAAAACTTATTGAGTTTGTTGGAAAGACGTCTTGATAATACTATCTACAGACTAAAGATGGCTACAACACGTGTGCAAGCTCGTCAAATTATTGTCCATGGCCACATTAAGGTTAATGGCAAAAAGGTGTCATCACCTTCTTTCTTGGTATCATTGAATGATGAAATATCATTGGGTGCTACTGTTGCTAATAAGGCAGCGTTTTTGGAGCAAGTTATAGATAAAAGATTGAAAATGGCGATCAAAGTTCCAGAATGGTTAGAACTTGATAAGAACGAGCGTAAGGGACGTGTGTTACGTAATCCTGCTCGTACTGATATTCAAGTTCCAATTGAAGAGCACTTGATTGTAGAGTTGTACTCTAAGTAATTAGTGTTGTTACGTATAGTACGATTTTTTTATTATTAGCAGGAGATTACATGGATAGGAAGGAGTATAAACCTTTGACTATTCCACGCTTGAGTTGGAATAAAAAAGAACTAACAAGTTCTTATGGTGAGTTAGTTGCTCAACCATTAGAGCCTGGGTTCGGTATTACCTTAGGGAATGCTTTACGACGAATACTCTTAGGCGCTGTTGAAGGTTCAGCCGTGACATCAGTCACCATTAAGGGCGTTAATAATGAGTTTTCGGTTGTTGAGGGTGTTATAGAAGATACCATGCAGCTGGTGCTTAATATTAAAGATATCGTTATCCGTAATAAAGAGGGTAAGCCCGGTACAATGCGTCTTACGATTAAGGGAGAAGCTACTGCTCGTGTTGCAGATATCGTTGCAGATGAGCATTTAGAATTAGTAAACCTTGATCATGTTATTGCGCATGTTGCTCCAGGTGGCGAACTTGATATCGAGTTCTTTGTTGAAAACGGTAGAGGTTATCGCGTAGCGCAATGGCCTGAAAGAAAAGCTTTCTTAGAAGATGGCCGCATTTATGTTGATGCTATGTTCTCTCCGATTAGACAAGTGACTTTTGATGTTGAGAAAACACGTGTTGGTGGCAACATTGACTACGACAAATTGACGCTCAAAATTCACACAGATGGTTCTGAAAATCCTCTTGATGTTGTTCATTATTCAGTATCCGTGCTAAGAACACAACTTGAACATTTCTTAGCAAGCGCAGAAATTCCATTTAATCAAATTTCTGCATTACCTGAAGAAGAAAAAGAACAAGAGCCAGTTGCTTTAGATGGTTTCGGCCTCAAAGGTGTGCCGGTTGATTTATTGCTCAAGCCAATTGATGAATTAGAGCTTTCAGTACGTGCGCACAATTGTCTCATTAATGCTGATATTAAACGTGTGATTGACTTAGTGAACATGTCAGAAGATGATGTCTTAAGAATTAAAAACTTTGGACGTAAGTCATTGACTGAAGTGAAGGAAAGCATGAAGGCATTTGGTCTTTCTTTCAGCATGGGCATCAAAGAATCAGACTTAAAAAAAGTATTGAAAAATAACGAAGAATAAGTAAATTATTTACTGCATTGAAGATCCACTGGAATTACAATGAAACATCAAATTGATAGAAGAAAATTAAACGTAAAACCCGCTCATAAAAAAGCGCTATTACGTAACCAAGCAATCCATTTAATTACTTATGGTTTCTTGGTTTCTACTAAAGTGCGTGTTAAAGAAGTACAACGCTTTGTAGAAAAATTGATTACTGTTGCTCGTGTGGGCAATGATTTCAACTCACGTCGTCGCGCACAAGCTATTTTGCCTTATAAGCAAGATACCTTGTTAAAGTTGTTCACTGATATTGCACCTAAATATGCACAACGCCCAGGTGGTTACACCCGCGTTATTCCTATGGGTCAAAGAAAAAGTGATACTGCTACGATTGCAAGATTGGAATGGGTATAACAACCTATGATGCAAGAGACCCTGAACAAAATAGATCAGGTATTTAGTCAACTAAGACCAATGGTTCAAAGAGATGGCGGCGATATTGAGTTCGTCAAGTTTGAACAAGGTATTGTGTATGTAAGAATGCATGGTGCTTGTGTTGGTTGTCCAGCATCAATGTACACCTTGAAGCTTGGCCTTGAAGATTCTCTTAAAGAGCAAGTTCCTGGTGTTACTGAAGTTGTACAGGTTGATTAAATAACATCAATTGCATTATCAAAAAAATTAAAGCCTTTGTAATAAGAATATAACGCTTATTACAAAGGCTTTTTGGTTGTCTGGTATTTTTTAAATTGCATCTCCAATAAATTAAGTCGCTAGAACATCTTCTGTCTTTTCAGTACATCGACTCTAAAAACTTGGTTTTTTTCGACCCCACGTCATTCTAATTGGATTAATTGATTCATGCCATGAATATATTGATTTTCTAATTGAAAATATGTCATCATGGGGTAGAATATGAAGTTATTAGTTGAATTATAGGGTAATTCCAGGTTTGTTTGCCTGACATGGAGAGAGAGATGAAAAGAAATATTTTATTGTTATTGGTTTTAGTAGGTATGTGGCAGGCTTTCTCTCTTGAAGGCTCAATTCCCCCGGTTACGGGTGTTGCTACACTTGATACTTGGCTTGCGCAAACCTATGGTGCGGTCCAAGTTAACGATGCCAATTGGAATTATCTGATACTGTATAACGGGGGTTTTCCTGTTGCATTTGGCAACGCAATTTGCAGTTCAAATACTAATCAAGTAGCTGGGTTGATAGATGGGCTTAAAAACTATGTTCATGCCAATCCTAGTTCAAAATATCTAGCTCGTCAGATAATGGTTGCTGCTTGTGGCATAGCCTATGGGTACCGAGGTATGAGTGGTTACTATGATGCATTTACACAAAATGGCGTTGAATTTTATGAATGTGATCAAGCTGCTAAACAGCTTCCTGCCAATCCTCATAATCCTGTAAGGACCGGCCTGAATGAAGCCCCTGCTCGTTGTGGCTATAATAATGACTTCGTATCATTTGGTACGCCAGATAGTCAAGAGCAACAAAATGAAGAGGCCATAAAAAAAGGTATAGAACTTGGGGTAGAAATTTTTGGAGAGATATTATAGATCGTACTTTTAAAGACTTTGAAAAATGGAGACAGAAATGAAAAAAAATATCTTATTTTTATTAGCCTTAGCCGGCATAGGGCAAGCTGCTTTGTTTACTCTTACCATGAAGCCATTAACGGACCAAGAGTACGGCCAGGAAATGGTACATGGAGTGGTTAAATACGTTATTGCAAAAAATTATTGGATAGCTTCAACTGCTCAATGGTTATGTTACAGGCAATTGAAGATTTTTTTAACACGGGACTTCGCTTTGCCAACCAGACTTCAAATCCTGGCCAATTGCTTGATTTTAAATATGGGCTACAAGGTAACATTAATGATGCTCTTCTTGCAGTACAACAAATAAAAGATAAAACCAAGGTGTTGGAAAATACTCAACAGCGCGATATAGCTCAGCAGGCATTAGAGAAAGCAAATCGTAAAATGGTGAGCATAATCAACACAGCACAAGCAATTTATCAAAGGCTGGGCGACGTCAGTAAGAAAGATTTTTTTGACCAAGTGAAAGCCGGATTTGAAGATGTTGGCAAGACTATAAAAGGTGGATTTGAAGACTTTGGATCTGCTGTAGAATCTTTTGGGAAAGATGCCGTTGATAAAGTAAAGGCTTTTGGAGAAGAAGCCGCTAACAACGTCACAATGGCTACAGATATGATGAAAAAAATGATTGAAAACTGGCAAAAAGGTAAAGAGAGACCGGTCTATTGTGATCAGCCACCTACAAATTTCAAACAACCTAATAGTTTTTTACCTCCTCTTATGAGCGCTTATGACAATGAAGTTGATCTGCAAATTAAAAAAGAAGATACTGAAGGGTATCTTGAACTTATAAAAGCACATGCTCCTGTTGTCCATTTGGAAGATAGTGAGCTTTATTTACCCATTTGGCCAAATGAATATTTTACGTCACAAGGGACCTCAATTAAACTTCGAAATCCACAGGCCAATACTATAATGACCATTGCGGGTGGAGAGGTCGGCACTATCACCTTTGAAAAAATGTATGAGAATTTTTATAAAAATCTACCCATTATACAGAGAAATAATCCTGATATGTATATTGATAATCCTCATTGTACTATATTTGGATCTAATCCAAATGGTGTTGGTTACACGAGCAAAGGGCCGGTAGCAAACAAAGATGCCAATGGCAATCTTATTACTCCTATGTGGGTGGTGACTTCTGAACAAGATAACAATATTTACATTCAATATCTCTATTTCTATGGCTTAAATGGACCTTATGATATTGGTCCACTACAAGGAAACGTCGCCGAGTTTCAAAACTATCATGAATCAGATCTAGAACACGTTACCTTAGAATTTGATAAATCGAGTAGAAAGTTGAAACGTATCTATTATGGATCTCATGGCAAAAGAGAAGGTTTTTGGCTTGATGCGAACCATCCAGATATAAAACGTATCAATGGACGTATTCTTGTGTATTCGGCGCACTATGGACACGGATGTTATCCCCAAGATGGTACGTACGTTCGTATATTTGGTGTGGCCAACGATGTAACGGGTAATGGTATTCAATGGATACCCCAAAATTTAGTGCGTCTTTATCCTGAAGGTGATCCACGTTTTAATCCTAAAACTATGGGCTTTCTGTATTTTGCGGGACGTTACGGCGCGCATGGTATTGACTCAGCAGCTGCGGGCGGTTGGTTCCCAGAGATGGATACAGAACAAACAGCGCGAGAAAACAGACTTGTCTATAAGAAAAAGATAGGCGTCAAGGGTGATATTGGCCGCGCATATACGCCAAGTAAATGGTTCTGTGAAAACCCATCATCAAATTTTTTCCAAAATGCAAAATATATTGGATGCATTGTAAAATCTATTCCTGAAGCAGGGATCCCTGATTAAAGAGATTGAGTAGGAGTGGGTGACGCACACACTCCTACAATCTTTTGCTAAGAATTTCTGGCTTCTATTCCAGATAAACTCAATTTTTTCATTGCAATCTTCTTTTCTAAGCGATTGAGAAGTTCTGTTAATTCAGTAATGCCGCCAGAACAGGTAATGCGTACATACCCTAGTTTTGGGTCTGCACCAAAATAAGACAGAGGACTGATCATAATATGTTCATCTAATAACAATGAATAACATAGTTCTTCATCGGTAGAAATAAGGCCAGTTTTACCCAGTACTTTTTTTGCTTCAGCGGGCATTTGAGTTCCGAATAAACAGTGCAAGTCAGCTAGTACATAAAAAGTTCCCTGTACTTTATATGCTGGATCAGGCATCTGAATATTCATCTGCTTGAGTCGATTTTGTACGTATTCAGTTTGAACTGTATAATGATTACTCAATTGTTTTCTTTTTTCTGGAGTAAAATGAAGCATGCCTTGTGAGTAGGCATATTGTAAACTCCGTGGTAGATGTAAATAAGCAAGTGCGCCTTCATTAATGATATTTTCTCTCAATTCTTTATTGTGACATACGATGACTGCCATACGTTCACCACTTGCAGAAAACCCTTTTGTAGTAGAGCGGAATAAAACGATACGATCTTTTAATTCCGGTGCTGCAGTTAATAGCGATTCATGCTGCTTGTCTCCACAGACGACTTCGGCATATGCTTCATCTAAAATGATAGGAATGTCAGCAGGAGTATTTTTAAGTACATGTGCAATATTTTTCCATTCTTCCTGGCCAACAATAAAACCTAATGGATTATTCGGATCACAAAATAGAAAGGCGCTAATGGCATGACCATCTTTTTGTGCCAGCTCCTGTGCAGTATCTATACTTTTTTGTACTGCTTTGGCAGTTAATCGATAGCCAGGTTCTTTGAGCAGATCAATCAAGTGTAAATTATTGCCATGAGTCTCATTATTATAAAACGGATAGAAAGGAGCCGTTGCTATAATCCGTCCATGAGGTTTTTTTTCATTAATTATTTTAAAAAGCATTCTTAGTGCTCCTGCGCCACCCACGGAGAAAATAATATCATCAGGATGTATTGATGTGTTATGCCATGCTGAAAGGGCTTGCGCCATCGTGGTTCGGTAGGGAAGTTCTCCTGCAAGATCACCATAGTCTATTGCGGTTGAATTCGTTCTTATAGTTTCTATGTTATCTTCAACTGACATATTTTTTTGAGATATCGATTTTACTAGTTGGGTATTGGCATCAACCAAGCTTTGCCAATAATCAGCTGCTGAGCGAGCAAGATCCTCATTTAAAAAATAGGATGGTTTTCCTATGCCAGCAAAAATCATATCTGATTTTCCTGTCTTTGTTTGTAGCTGCTCGTCTACATGATGAGTCCACATATTAAGCAACATTAAAGTATCTATGGTTCCAGCTGGCGTACCATTGGGTTTAAATAAGGTATGATGTTCTTTAGTTTCTGTAACAGAAACTGAACATACTTTGAAGCAGGTTGCTGCAACTAAGGTTACTATACATAACGACAAAAGTAGTATTGTTTTATTGCGCATAATGAAATCACTCCATTTATATATATGAAATCTTTTTAAAATAACATCTATTTACAAATAGAATAACATAATGGGTTTTTTTGTCAATAGGGGTTCGTATTATAGGCAGAAATCACTATAATATAGGTTTGAGGCAATATTCTTATGGAAGGTATTTCTACCCCTGTTCAATTACCGTAACGGTGCTTCCTGATGGCCCTTTATCAATAAAGAAGTGGACGGGAAATTGATCCTTCATGGAAGGTAAATGGGATACAATAATGATTTTTGCAAAGTCATCCTGAATTTTATACAAAGCATCCATAATCAGCGCGAGTCCTTCTTCGTCTTGTGACCCAAACCCTTCATCAATAATGAGCGTTTGGAGTGATGTGCCTGCTCTACGCGCAAGCAATTTGGATATAGCAATGCGGAGTGCAAAATCTATTCTAAATGCCTCTCCACCCGAAAATAACTCATAAGGACGAATGCCCGCAGAATCGGAAATTTTAATATCAAGTGTTTCTTTGGTGCCGCCTTTTTTCAAATCACGCAGCGATTCAAAAAATACTTGTGATTGGTTGTTGGTCAAACGTGAAAGCAAATAATTTGCTTCATGTTCAATTTCTGGAATAGCATCTTCGATGAGCAGTGCCTGAATACCATCTTTGCCGGTGGCGGCAGCAATGGTTTGGTAATCGTATATGGTGTTTTGTAACGCCAGGATCATCTGTTGTTGTTCTTTGTGTTCTTTTTCAAGCTGCACAAGCGCTTTTTGTTGTGTTTCTAAGCGCGCTTTTTCTTGTAAGAGCTGCTCTTTGCGTTGTGCTAGCTCTTTGATTGTTTGCGTCAAGGTAGCGTCTTGCGCTTCGAGTGTTGATTGGCGTACTGCTAAATCTTGGTAGGTGGCGCAGGTTGCGGAGAGTTCTTTTTTTTCAGCACGAATCTTTTTGAGTTGTGCGCACAATTCACTAATTGTTTTTTGTCGTTGCGTTTGTAACGAAGCTTCATTGATGAGCTTGGTGTATTCAGTGAGTTGTTGTTCGATCTGCTGCAAGGTATCAACTGCTTTCTTATGTTCTAGTTGGTTATAGGCAATACCCTTTGCTTCTAGCTCCAGTGACTTTAATACAGCGGTCATCATTTGATATTCGTTGTTTTGTTCTATGGCTGCATGTTCTTGTTGAATGAGTAAAGCGAGTGCTGTTTGTTCGGTAACTAAAAGTGTTGCGGTGTCGATGAGCTGCTTGTTGTGCGTGGTTGTCGTGATGTTTAATTCTTGTAGCGCAGCATCTAATTTTTCACTATTTTTTGTATGTTCTTCACTCTTTATTTGCAACGTTGCCAAGAGTTCGAGTTGCTTGCGTGCATCTTCCAGTGTGGCATGTTGATCGATGAGTATTTTTTTTAATTGTTTTACTACGTTCGTGATACGTTGCAAACGGTGGCGCAAAAATTGTTCTTGTTCAACGAATTTATTTTTTAAAAATCTTTTGCGTGCTGCGGATAAATTTTGTTCGCAGAGTGGGCAACTTGGATCTTCGTCATCGTGCGCTAACTGTTTTTTCTGTTCTAAATTTTCTAATTCTCCGGTGAGCCAACGACCCTGCTCGAGGAACTTTTGGTAATATTCTTTACGTCGTTCAAATTGCTTTTCGATGATAGTGTGACTGTTCAGCGTCGCAGATTTTTCTTTGAGGGTGATCTGCATTGCGGTCAATTGTGTAATGCATTGTGTTTTTTCTTTTTTGAGCAAATCGCTACGTTTTGTACTTTCTTCTATCGTGTGTTCGAGCGATTTTTTTTCAATGATTAAACGTTCGATCTGTACCTTTTTTTGATTCAATGTTGCAGCTTGTTTTTCGCGTAAGGTATGTGCAAGCTGCTGCGCTTGTTCTTTTTGTTTGAGGTACTGTTCTTTTAAGTCCAAATTCTTTTGTAGATGTTGTTGATGTTGTTTGATTTCATTAATCAGGCGTTGTTTGTCAGCTTCTAATTGTGCGATGTCGGTAAAGGTTAATTGTTTTTTGTGTACCGATTTCCACTCGCGCATATCTCTTTGCAACAGCTCTAGATGCTCTATTTCTTGTTTGCGGAGTTGTTCATAATGAAATGCTAAGACTTGATATTGTTTTTGGTCTTCGATGAGTTGTTTTTGTGTTTTGGTTAACGCATCTCGTTCTTGTGTTGTCGCCGCTTCTTGTGTTGCAAGGGTTGTCGATTGCGTCGTAATATCCATAAGCTGCGCAATAATAGTTGCTGTGTTTTGCAGTTCATGCTCAATTTTTTCTTGCAGCGTGGTACGGCTGGCTATGGTACTGTTTGCTTCTCGAATTTTTTCCATGGCTAATTTTTTAATGGCCTCATATTGGTTGAGTCCCAAAATGGTTGCCAGAATTTCTTTACGATCCTTGGGCGATTTTTTGGAAAATTCATTGGCCTGGCCTTGGCGTAAAAATGCTGAATTAGAAAAAGAATCAAACGTGAGATTCAACGTTTGTTCTATCACCGCTTGGGTTGCGCTAATAGTTTTATCGGTGAGTGGAATAAATGATTCATTCGCATCTAATAGGCCAAAATCAAGTGCCGCATAAGGCTTGCCATAGGTTTGTGCAAATTCACGACGTATGCGGTAGAGTTGATTGTTGAATTCAAAGTCGAGGGTAACCATCATTTGGGTTTGCCCGAGGCGTAATAATCCTTGATCTGCTTTTGAACTACCTGAAACTTTACGTGCTTGACCCCACAATGCCCAAGTGATTGCGTCGAGTAGGGCTGATTTGCCATGACCATTTTTACCCGATAAACAAATGAGTGGGTATGATGAAAAATCTATAGTTTGTACATCGGGGCCGTAGCTAAGGAAGTTTTTTAGTTGCAGTTTTAACGGAATCATACTCTGGGTTTGCCTTTATCAATGGTGTATGCGTTATTATTGTGAGTAGTTTAGCATGCATAGGTGGTAAGGGCTAGAGTAAAAGATAAGCGCATACCCATTATTATTGAACGAGCATGCGCTTATCTTATTTTATTATCGTATGTTATTTAGTTTCGTCTTCAGTTTGTTTTTTGAAATCTTCAAGCAATGCAATAATTTTATCGAAAGATTTTATATCTTTTTGAATGCGTTTCTTCTCTTTAGAAGGCATTTTTTTTGAGCTCATTAATTTTTTGTTCGTCTTACTTTTCATTTTCTTGGCAATCTCTTCTGCGGTCCTACCCTGATTATCTTTACGAGTGATATCAGCGCCTGATATCACTAATTCTTTTATGAGATCTGGGTTGCCACCAGTCCATACAGCAAACATGAGTGGAGTCATGCCTTCTTTATCTGCAGTATTAATATCAGCATCCAATGCAATCAATTTTCTCATGGTATCTAAATCATCTGCTGCCACTACAAATATCAATGCTGTCTTACCTGCGCTATTTTTGACATTAACATTATCAGCCCCTGCTTCGAGTGCCTTCTTAATATTAAATTGGTTTCCTCTTTTAACGGCATCAGCGAACTCTTTATTGGCCTCTTTTTTGTCTTGTTTTTGTTGCTGACGAGCTATCATAGGTGGCATATATATTCCGTACAATGCTGCAGACATAACTAACAATGATACTTTCTTCATAACGATCTCCGGGTTAAGAATTTTTATAGGGAATTTATATTTATAATTAGACCAAAAAGAGGGGGGGGTATGCAATTAAAAGGTTGAATCGCTGATTTTCCAGATTTAAAATATTAATTTACTTTAAGCTACAGGTGTCCATAGCTTTTCCGCGGTAATTTTGTAGAATTTATAGAAAAGAGAGAAGTGCATTTAAAAAAAGGAGCATTTGTGGATATTTATAAAAAATTATACATGGGTACAATGATGGTTCTAACGCTATCAGCACATGCTCAAAAAGGGAATAAAGCTATGCAAGACGTGATTTTTAGAGAGTATGATATTCGTGGTAAGGTTGGTTCTGAGTTGATTGTTGAAGAAACCTATGGCCTTGCACGAGCTATTGCGTGGTATTTGGTCGAGCAACAACCATCCGTAAAAAAAATTGCTATTGGTATGGATGGAAGGACCCATTCGCCAGCTATAAAAGAAGCTATGACTAAGGGCTTTATGGATTCAGGCTTAGATGTTTCATTTATTGGTGTTTGTCCAACACCTGCTCTTTATTTTACGATGCATACCAAACCGTTTGATGCGGGGATCATGATTACCGCATCACATAATCCAAAAGAATATAATGGTATGAAGATTTGCTTAGGCAAGGAAAGTATCTGGGGCAAAAAAATTCAAGAAATTAAACATGCCTTCAAGCAAGGACGTGTTATTGATGCCGCTAATAAGGGTACGTATACTGAGCAACCAATGGTTAATGCCTATGTTGATTGGTTGGTCGATAAATTTAAACATATCAAAGGCATGAAGCTTTCTGCAGTCGTTGATTGTGGTAATGGCGCAGCAGGCACGGTGTTGCCTGATTTGGTTAAAAAAATGGGATGGGCGCATGTGATGTTACTCTATGCTGAAGTAGATGGCACCTATCCAAACCACGAGGCTGATCCTACCGTTCATGAAAATATGTGCGATGTCAAAGCAGTGCTTGAACGTAGCACTATTGATATCGGTATTGGACTTGATGGGGATGCAGACCGCATGTCGCCGATGACTAAAAATGGTTTTCTTGTTCCCGGTGATCAGCTGCTTGCATTATTCGCAAAACAAGTTGTTGAATACAATCCTGGAGCATCGGTAGTATTTGACATCAAGGGTTCTTCCGGACTTATTGAAATGTTAGAAAAAATGGGTGCTAAGCCTTGTATTTCTCCGGCGGGTCACTCTATTATCAAAGACATGATGAAGCAACATCATGCACTTCTTGGTGGCGAACTCAGCTGTCACTTCTTTTTTCACGATCGTTATTTTGGATATGACGATGGCATATACGCTATGTTACGGTTGTTTGAATTATTAGTCGATTCAGGAAAAACTCTTGAAGAACTTTTGGCTGATTTTCCTAAAAAATATAGTTCACCCGAGTTTCGTGTGCCGTGCGACGAAGATAAAAAGCATAGTGTTGTTGCTGCGGTTAAAGATGCACTCATAAAACGTGATGATGTTCAGGCGATAACCATTGATGGCGTACGCGCAACCATGCCTTATGGCTGGGGTCTTGTACGTGTATCTAACACGCAACCGGCATTAACCATTCGCTTTGAATCGAGTACCCCGCAAGGTTTGCAACAGGTCAAACAGGATTTTTACGATGTATTGTGCCCGTATTTTGATGCATCGTGGTTAAAAAAACAGCTTGATTTGTTGTAAGGATACTACTTTGAGAACTATTGGGTTACATCTACGTCTTATCAATTCATTGACTGAAGTGGCCGAAAAAGCATTGGCTATGCAGTTGCCATTATTTCAATCTTTTTTGGTGCAACAAGGCTCCGGGGCATTGATACACATCGAACAGGAAGACATTAAAAAGTATCTTAAAATTCGCCAAGAAAAATTTAAGGATTTGTATGTACATGGTTCCTATTGGATTAATCTGGCGGGAGTGAAGTACACCAAGCATTATGCATTAGATCGTGAATTAGCGCTTGCTAAAAAACTTGAGTTTACGCATCTGGTATTGCATCCTGGTTCAGCAAAGGGTGCAAAAACAAGGCGAGAAGGTATTGATGCTATGGCGCGTATTATTAACGCTACTATGGCCAAAGAACATAGTATAAAAATTGTGCTTGAAAATACGGCCTATGGATCGTGGTCAATCGGTGGCGATGTGCATGATTTTCAGATACTGTTGACCATGCTTGACCATCCAGAAAAAATATTGTTCTGCATTGACACTGCCCACGCCCATTCTTTTGGTTATGATATTATTGACGCAACTGCGCGAGAAGAGTTTATTCAATTATTAGATGCAACTATTGGTATTGAGCGTATTGCCTTGTTACATTTAAATGATACCCAAGAAAAGCGTGGCTCAAAAAAAGATCGGCACGAAGTTATTGGCAAAGGCGTATTGGGTGATGAAGTCTTGAAGAGCTTTGTGCTGCATGATCGTCTCAAGAATATTCCTCTGCTCATGGAGTTGCCGATAATGGAACAAGAACAAGAGCAGATGATGGTAGATAAAATTAAGCAGTGGCATACTGAATAAGGAGAGAGTCAATGATACGTATTGCAATTAACGGGTTTGGGCGCATCGGTAGAAACTTTTTGCGAGCCCTCTTGTTGGATAAAGAAGCATTAAAAAAGATAGAAATTGTCGCCATTAATATTGGACCATCGGCCATTGAGCATGTTGCTCATATGTTCAAATACGATTCACTCATGGGAACTTATCAAGGATCTGTGGCTATTGAAGGTTCATCATTAGTAGTGAATGGGAATCGCATACAAGTGTTAGCCCAAGCTGATCCGGTACTTCTTGATTGGAATAAGCTTGCCATTGATTGGGTGGTTGACTGTTCTGGTCGTTTTACCAAACGAGCGGATGCTACCAAGCATATTCAAGCTGGCGCCAAGCATGTATTAATTAGCGCGCCTGCTAAAGATGAAGATGTTACCATTATTCCTGGCGTAAACGACAACGCCTTTGATGCTCAAAAACATCTGATCGTTTCTTTGGGTAGTTGTACGACCAATGCACTGTTGCCTATGCTCAAAGTTATGCAGGAAACCTTTGGCATCGAAAATGCGATGATGACCACCACGCACGCCTACACCAATTCACAAGTACTGCTTGATCTTGAAGGTCGCGATTTGCGCATGGCGCGGGCAGCGGCAATTAATATTATTCCCACCACCACTGGTGCTATGAAAGTCGTGGGCAAAATTATGCCAGAAATTGCTGATCGCATTCAAGGCATGGCAATGCGTGTTCCGGTTGCTAAAGTTTCACTCATCGACCTTACGGTTATTACCAAAAAATCAATCACGGTTGCAGCCATTAACGCAGCGTTTACCAAAGCTGCACAAGGTTCACTAAAAAATATTCTAGAAGTTACTGCTGAGCAGTTAGTTTCCAGTGATTTTTGTGGCAATGATCATTCTGTTATTATTGACACACTGTTGACCGCAACAGCGGGTGATACTATGGCCAAAGTATTTGGTTGGTACGATAATGAATGGGGTTACAGTGTGCGACTCAAGGATTTCTTGGTAAAAAATAGTTAAAAACAAGAGAAAAGGCTGTTATTTAGGGGCTTTTGCATTTTATTGCTCAGGATCTATACTGATAGTAGAAGGTGAAAGTCTTTTTTCTATTTGTACTATTGAATCTGTAGGGGTATTCCATGACTAGTAGTTCTATCAATCAAAAAGGGCTAGCGATTATTCTGAGTTGTGTAGCTCTGCAAGCAAGTGCTTTGCGTACCGAGTATGTTTTTAAGGGTGCGGGAATCGATAAAAGCGATGTTGCATTGACTCTTGTTCGTGGCGATATCACCAAGCAAAACGATGTCCAGATAATCGTCAATGCTGCCAACAAAACATTGCTTGGTGGTGCTGGGGTTGATGGTGCGATTCACGCTGCGGCCGGTTACGACCTGGCTGATTGGATTGAGAATAATGTAAAAGAAATTACCCCGGGCATACGTTGCAAGACGGGTGATGCGGTAAGTACCGAAGCTTTCAATTTAAAAAATTTAGGCGTGCGATATATCATTCACACCGTTGGTCCCGATTGCAGAATAAGAACGCAAAGTGCGGCAAAAGAAACATTATTAGCTGCATCGTATAGTAATAGTTTAGATGAAGCCATGCGTTTAGCTGCTGGCAATTCTACCACTATTAGAACCGTTGCTTTTCCATCTATTAGTACGGCTATTTATGCTTATCCTGTAGCGCAAGCTGCACAGCTGGTTATCTCAACCATTGCAAAAAAAATCACCATGAACAATTTCCCGTTACGAGAAGTGCGCATGGTGTTATTTTCTGCTGCTGATTTGAACGTCTATGCAGCGGCGTTAGAACGTTACGCTGTCGCATTATAAAACTACTCTGATTTTTATTATTTTTCACACACCTTTTTATGAGCTATAACAGCAGGCATAACATGTGTGGTTTGAATTCTACGCATGAATTCTATATAGGCCGTCTGCGCTTCTTCAAAGGTATTGTGAGCGACGTGATTTTGAATTGTTTGAATCTGGTGCGTCTGAACTGTTGGGTGGTCTTGTGGCACATTTTGTAGCGCTCGTTGATAACGGTTGCGGCAATAGTTTTGTAAGGTGATGGCGGACGGAACGAAAGGTGCCATGGCAAGCATGGTGGTAGTGACGGTGGCGCTTATAAGTATACTCAGTATTAGTTTTTTAGATGAGTAATGCATGGCGAACTCCCTCCATTACTCTAGTATGTTATAAACCTTCATAATGAAGCTTACTCATTCATGGTATTGTAATTCAAGCATGCGCATTAAAACTATTTTTTTCTTTTGATTGACCTTGCTTAGTTCCTGTACTAGATTTTTTTCCAATATTTCAACCTCTTTTATTGGGAGACGTCTATGAAACGTATGAGCTCAGTTTTGTTAACAGTGGCACTGGTAACTTCTACCTTCAACGTACATTGCATGGAGACAGGATTTTTTAGTGGATTGAGTAACAGTATAGTGGAAACATTAACAGCACATAGAGTTTTTATTTTAGGTTCTTTGGGTATTGCCGCGGTCATTGCTACGTGGCGTTATAATAGTGCGCGCACTACTGAGCTCGATAGAATTGAATATCTTGCTCGTGATATTGCAGCTGAACCGGGCGAACATCTTGGATCACAGTGTGCATATATGTTTAATAGTGGACTGCGCGGTGTAAAGTCATTGACTATGGAAGAAATGAGTTTTGTAGTTAATGGCAATCGTGTTTCAGGTATTGAAGGATTGAAAGTTGCGGTTGATAATTTTGATGATGCCGTTAGACGACGTGATTGGCGTGATATTAAGCTCAGACATGTTGAATTAGAAGCATGCATTGATGCGTTGAGAGCTGCATTAGCAAAGAGCGATAAATCACTGCCTATGCTTGTAGAACAACCTTTTATAACCGTTTATGCGCCACCATCAGCAACAGGTGATGTATCAGAAATACAAGTTTAGCTTCACAAAATACGCTTTTTGCTTTAGGATATGTCTCTAGTAGAAAGCAATAGTAATTGCCTCTTTTCTTTGATAGATATATATGAGGGCCCATAGCTCAGTTGGTTAGAGCAATCGGCTCATAACCGAGAGGTCCCAGGTTCAAGTCCTGGTGGGCCCACCACTCATGTATATGAGAACTGTATCAAGTTCATCAAAATCTTATAGTAAAGAATGGCAAGGAAGTATGCATATGAATGAACATCCATTTCAAGCGTTTATAAAACTTATCAGTGCCGATAAAGCAATACTAGCTATTGAAAATTCTTTGGCAGCATTAAAAACTGGCATTGTGGAACTCAATAAGCAGGAGCAACAATTGGCTGCAACGGTTCAACTGGCAAAAGATGTTATGCATGATGCACGAAAAGAAGTTGATGCACGTGAACTTGAATTAAAAGCTTTAGAACAACAAGAAAAACAAAAACAAGAACGTCTTGATAACGCTACTGATTATAAACAATATCAATTGTTTAAGGCAGAAATTGAAGTTGTTAAGCATAAACAGCATGCGTATGAAGAGATTTTAATGGACGTTTGGAACATCTTAGAATCTGCGCAAAAATCATACGACCACATCAAAGAAGTTGTCCCACAAAAGATCGATGTAATTCATGCTGATATCAAAAAAAATGAATCAGAAATTGCAACATTGCAAACTCAATTGGACGAAGCTCAAGCGCAACGTGCGGTGAGTGAAAAGCCAGTACCACAAGAGTGGCTTGAAAAGTATGCGGTGATGCGCTCGCGTGTGGAAGACCCTGTGGTGCCTATCCAAAATGGCAGTTGTAGTGCATGTTTTTATAAAATTAATGAACAAGATTTGCTCATGCTTCGTCGTCGTGCTTTATTGCAATGTTTAAGTTGTTACCGATTACTCTATAGTACAGAACTCGAGCGAGCCAGTGGGGTTGAAGCTTCATGAAACAACTGAAACTTTTTGACAATGACCCTCACGAGCAATCAACAAAAAAAACAGAACCCGCTCATTGGAAATTATTTATCGATGGGGCTTCTCGTAATAATCCAGGGCCTTCTGGCGCTGGCATTTATATACTCAAAGATAGTGAGTTATTTCAAAAACATGGTTTCTATCTCGGGTCAAAAACTAATAATCAGGCAGAATATTTCGCTTTATTATTAGGTCTTTTTATAGTCAAACAACATATGCAGTTACATGATACGATACACATTATTTCTGACTCCCAACTCTTGGTGCGTCAAATAAAAGGTGAATATAGAGTAAAGAACGAAGATCTCAAGACATTACATAAGTTTGCTAAGCATTTGTTGCATGAAATGCATGCGCAGATGTTTCATGTATTGCGTATTGACAATCAAGAGGCCGATGAAATGGCTAATTACGGTATCGACAAAAAAGTAAAACCCCCTCAAGCATTTATAGCGATGATTAAACAACATGATGTATCACTTTAGAAAAATCTTTTTATTCGGTGCTGGTTTTCTTTTTGCTTGCATGGCGTTCACCGATGTTATTACGCACACTGACTCAGTTATTGCTCGCAGTGAGCGCAATGTTCCCTTGTCATGGGTTATAGAATCGTCAGCCGGTTTTATGTTGAGTTATCCAGACTCTAAGTTAAAAGATGAGACCATTACATGTCCAAAGCTTACTATCACAGAAACAAAGGGTAAGTTTTATTGTAATGGAAAAAAAATAGCTGCAGATCGCATTATTCTTACGCCGATTCCCGGAGAATTGGTTTTTCAAGATAAATCGTATTCAGGGGCATTGACTCTTGAGCGACAAAAAAAGCGCATGGTGATTTCTCATGTGAGTACGATTAATACGCTTGCTACGTCAGTTGATGTGCCAATCAATTCGCCTGCGGTAGCCAAACCAGCACAGACTCTTTCAGGCGCTATTAAGACTTCCAAGGAACGGTCAAAAGATTTTACGGTACGCGTCATGTTGGCTGAGCGAGAACTCATGTACAATGACCCATGGAAGCTCAAGTCTAGTAAAGGATTTTTATTAGCTGATCCTCGTGATCCTTCTACTAAAAAAATGGTACAAGCAGAAGAGATTGCTATCACCGTCAAAAAAGGTGCTGTAATTTGTATTAATGGTGAGGCCATGTTTACTCAACAAGTCTACGTGAAGCCCGTTGCGGATACGATATCTTTTGAAGGTCTTGACTATCAAGGAGCATTTTGGCTCCTTGTTGATGGTGGCTCGATTAAGTTAATCAATTGTATCGGCCTTGAAGAATATGTTGCCTCGGTATTATGCACAGAAAGTTGGCCCGGTTGGTCGCTTGAGGTGAACAAGGTATTTGCCATTGCGTGTCGTACCTATGTAATTGCCATGGTGCAACAAGCACGTAAAAGTAAACGTGCTTATCACGTAAAGAACACTAATATTCACCAAACCTATACTGGTGGTTGTGCTGCACCCGTCCTTAGACAGGCTGTTGAGCAAACCAAAGGGGTGTTTTTAACACATAACAATAAGCCTATTACGGCCATGTTTGATGGTTGTTGTGGTGGAGTTATTCCAGCGCATATTCAAGGGATGAATTTTTCTTCTGCGCCCTATTTAGCACGGACCTATCCATGCACCTATTGCAAAGATTATGCGGTGTATACGTGGGAAGCTTGCTATGACATTCATGAATTGGAAAAGCTATTAAAGCCCGAACTGCCGCATTTGCATCGTTTGCGTGATGTAAAAGTCGTCAAGAAAGATAAGGCAGGCATTGCTTTAGAAGTGAGTGTTAAGAGTGCTGGTCATGGGCATACATTAACGGGAAAAAAAGTGTATTCATTGCTTAATAAGCAAGTGAAAAGCTTTTGTTATAATGTGCATAAAGAAGGCCATAACATTATCTTTAAAGGTCGTGGCCGTGGGCATCATATGGGGTTGTGCCAATGGGGCGCAAAAGAGATGATTAGCCAGGGCTGGGACTTTAAGAGCACTTTAGAGTTCTATTATCCGGGCACCAAATTGATGCGGTTGATTTAATATCAATCGCCGTCCTCCCTGACCCTTCGTCTACGCTCAGGAGTAAACGCATCCCCGCTCGTCCCGAGTGATTCTCGTAGAGAATTTTATCGAGGGATGTCGAAGGGTTTTTAAATTAATTTAGAGATTTAGAAAAAATCGTCTCATAATAAAAATATCTTAAATCATTGTTTTTTATACCCCCACAAAGTCATAGTATTAGTAGTATGACTTTGTGGGGTTTGTTTTAATTTCTTTAAAAAAGGAACGTGTATGATTTCAAAAAAACAGGTGTTTTTTTTAGTGCTGAGCTGTCTTCTGGTCAATGGAGTAGATGCAAAAACTAAAAAAAGCAAAAAAGCACAAGAGGTCAAGCAGCCGACCTGTAGTAATGAAAAAGATTGTACCAATATGAAAAAACCATGCCAATGCTATTGCTCAGTAAAATGCGGTTACAGAAAAAAAATGAAGTCTGATAGACCTGTCTATGTAGAAAATGATCCTACCGGTATCAATTGTTGGTGCAAAGAGTGGGATAAGAAAAATTATAAAAATAATGAGTGCGACTTAGAACAAGCTGAGTAAACAATAGAGCACTGCGAATTAATTACAAACCCAATGCTCACGTGGCATTGGGTTTGTTGTATAAATACATTGGTGCGGGAGAATCGTATGCCGGGATATAAAGGACATCTTGTCGGTGGTTTAATTGTAGGTGGACTAGGGCTCTACGTAGTGCAAAGCTTGCAGCCGACCTACATGGCAATGGCCGAATGGGTTCTCTGTGCGCTAGCAGGCGCCTTGTTTCCTGATATTGATATCAAAAGCAAGGGACAAAAAGTTTTTTATCGCTTTTTACTCGTGCTGTTTGGCTTCTTGCTTATCAAAGGGCATATTCAGATTTTTATTCTTATGAGCGTTTTGGCGGTGGTGCCTATGATTGTGCGCCACCGTGGCTTGTTTCATAAGCTATGGTTTGTTGTTGGATTTCCTACCATCGTTGCGCTCTGCATTACTGCCTATTTCCCCGACTATCGTTCTATTCTTTTCTATGATGTTTCATTCTTCATTGCAGGCGCGGTGTCTCACTTGTGGCTTGATGTTGGATTACGCAGAATGTTTAGGTTTTAAATAGAAAACAGCTCCGAAGGTTTTCGCCCTCAGAGCTGTTTTTTATTCATTGTCATCGTGAGTGCGGCCTTTTTTGTCCGCCGAAGCTTTAGCGAAGGAGGAAGGCCCTATCGAACGATGTTTGTTATTTAGCAGTTTCGCTTGCTGCTTCAATTATTGCATTGAGGAGCAATGATGAGTAATCCACAACAGTTTTTACGTTTTCCTGTGATGGTGGCATGGTGTCTTGCATAGCAAGCGTAAAAGACATTGCGCCATTTTGTGCTGATTCTATCAAAGCAGGATCTACTTCTTTTCCTTGAATATCTTGATCGATGATTGCTTGGAAGGACTTTAACAATTCCTTAGCTGCATCACGTTGATCTTGAGTGAATTTTGCTTCGTTAAATCCTTTGCTGAAAGCATTTTTTAATGAGGCTTTAAGTTCATTGCGAAATGTTTCATTGTTGAGCATGGTTTTTATAGCATTAGTGAGAGCTCCATATTTTTGTATGCCTAGTTGTGTTAATTTTGCTTGCTCTTCTTGCGCTTTTTGCATTTCTTCTTGCCACCGCTTTTGATTTTCTTCTCGTCGTTTTTTCTTTTCTGCCAATTTTTGTAATTCTTCTTCTTGTTGTTTTTTTGCTTCTTCTTGTGCTTTTCGTATTTCCTCTTGTGCTTTTCGTATTTCTTCTTCTTGTTGTTTTTGTTTTTCTTCCAGTTGTGCTTGTTGGTTCAAGCGGTCTCGTAATGTTTTTTTACCAGCAGTTTTACTAGCAGGAGCAGATTTTTTTTGTGGGGCTGCATGTAACCCAAGTCCGGTGCATGTTAGTAATGCAATAAAAAATATACTCTTTTTCATTCTTCTCTCCTTGAAAATAGGTTTATTATATTGGTTTTATCAAGCTTCATTGTCTATTTGAATATATCAAGGGGGGGGGTAATAAATCAATAATTTGATTAAATTGCTAGCCAAGTGGTTATTGAGTCGTTCTTTTGAGGAGGAAATTTGTGTTAAAAGTGGGGTTTATGGGAGTGGCAAGGGATTTTTTTTCGAGTCTACTCTGAAATCAACTCGGAAGGTCTTTGCTTCAGAGTGCTTCAGTGTAGACTTTAGAGTCTTCAAGTATCTCAAGAATATTTGGCGTCGATCTTGTTTTTGTTGGACATTTGGCAAGTGCGATGGGTTCTGGCATACTAGTGGCGTTCTTTATCTTATTAATGACTGGCATGGCTCTATGCTGTTACCGCTGGTTGATAATGTTGATGAGAATAGGTTGACTGGAGATATTTAGGGTGTTCTTAACTACAGGGATATGGGGCAATATGACAAAGGAATTACTCATTATAACGATTGCAGGTATTGCTTTGAGTGTTACGGCAGCGACTTTTTGTATGCAACGCATTGTGTATCCACGTTTTGCCAGGGCCTCTCAATGGCGGCCAGGGCTGGGAACGATAGCAGAGGAGCAAGCTAATGGCCCACGTGTGGTAGGGGGGCAATATAGTGGTGTGTATAATGAGGCGAGTGGGGTCTTATGTATTCAGCCGGATCACCACGAAGCAATGTTCTCACAGTCAGATTGTCATGAGGGGCTTGAGCAAATTCGCCATACACTCATGAGAATCCAATTCGCATCTCGGCCTATTAATATGAAGGGGCGGGTTTTGATTGCTGTGTCGCAATGATAAAAAATTTATTCGACAGGGTAAGGTCAGGATCGTGGTTGGCGTAGTGATTTTGCGTAGACACTTTACATAATCAATTTCTGCTCAGTATAGTAATGCTAGTGAGTTTGAAGTTGTCCAACCCTTCTTGTAAGGAACTGTTATGTATAAGAAAGTGTCTATAGGATTAGTTTTTCTTGTAAGTTTTTCAATGATTAATGCGGGTACAGATGCTACGTATGATGTGTATGGCTTTTACACCGATTTCAAAAAAGTAATGGAGGAGCTATGTCCACCAGCGATTGCTGCGCAAATTTCTGATGAAGAACGTTCACGTGTGGCAGAAACAGGTGGCTCGCCAGTGTATGGCGAGATTATTTTTGATAGTATTACGGCGTTGCTCGCAGACATTAAGTTAACGGCGGATGATGTGTTTTATGACATTGGCAGCGGTCTAGGTAAGTTTGTATTGCAAGTGTATTTAATGACGCCGGCCAAAAAGAGTATTGGTGTTGAATATTCAAAATCACGTTGTGAGACATCACAGAAACTGAAATCTCGTGGCGAAAAAATATATAATGAGAGTTTTAAATTTGAAAACGGCATACGTAAAGTTTTTGGTAAACCTCAGTTAGCAAAAACAAAGAAAAAGACTTTTGAATATCGTAATGAAGATGCCTTAGAAGCTGATTTTTCTGATGCTACGGTGGCATTTACTTGTTCTACCTGTTTTGGTCCAGAATTTATGCAAAAGCTTACCGATAAACTTTCTGATAATGATGGCTTGCGCATTTTGTCGTTGAAAGAGTTACCTTATAATGAAGATGTTCATTATGTCAAGACACATATGCTTCCTATGACCTGGGTTAAAAATTCTCCTATACCAGTGTATATGTACGAAGTTGATCATAGCAAAAAGGCCGTGAGATCTGATGCAAAAGCAGAAGAAAAACCGGTAGTAGCTGTGAAAACGGAAACGAAGTCTGAATCAAAGCCAGTAGCAGCAAAACAGGTTGCTAAAAATGCGACTGCTGTTAAGAAATCTTAAAAATTCTTAATGCATTTTTTGTTGTAGTATCGGCAATAGTTTCAAATGATTCACTGCGCAGGTGTGCGATATATTCAGCAATAGTGCGCACCTGCAGTGGATGATTTTTTTTTCCACGAATGATTTGTGGTGGCAAGAATGGTGCATCAGTTTCGAGCACTATATTTTCTAAAGATATTTTACACACAATGTCCCTCAAATATAAATTTTTTGGATAGGTAATCGTGCCGCCAATTCCCAAAGCAAAGTTCCACGCAATGACTTGATCGGCAAAGTATTGTTGTTCAGAAAAACAATGAATAATGCCGCGCGTAATATGTCCTTTAAATTCTTCCAAACTGCGTAATGTTTCTTCTGCGGCATCACGTGTGTGCACGACGAGTGCAAGATCATTTTCGAGTGCTAATTCGATTTGTGCTTTAAACGCATCTTTTTGTCGTTGTAAATTATAATCGGGATAGTGACGATCAAGTCCTACTTCGCCAATGCCAACAATACGATTAATTTCTTTTTTTTGTACAAGAACTTTCAATTCTTTAAAGTCATCCATCCATGATGATGTGCAGTCATTAGGATGAATGCCGACGGTTGCATAAACAGCATCGTATTGTTGTGCGAGTGCAATGCAATTTAAACTTTCAATTAAACTGGTGCCAACATTGATAATGCGAAAAACTTGATTGTCGGCAGCTTCTTGCACGATGACTTTTGCTGCGGATAGTTCTTCTGATGTGAGCGTTGAATCGAAATCTTTTTTTACCATCGTATTAATATGACAGTGCGTATCAATAAGCATCGTGTGTCCTTTTTTTCATTCTTTGTAACAATCGAAATTTTCTTGCTGCACTTTGTTGTCAGTGTTTTATTAAATAATCCTGTATTTGACAAACATATAAATGGAATTACTATATGATACAGGGATTGAAAAATTTGAGAAGAGAGTTGCAATAAGCAAGCAGTGTTTTAATCATTACTAACCATAATGTTGGGAGTATACAATGAACAAAAGTGAGTTGATAAATTCACTCAGTGAAGAAACAACCTTTAGCAAAAAAGATATCACGCGTGTGCTTGATTCTTTTACGCGCATTATTGAGCGTACGCTCAAAAAAGGCGAAAAGGTTTCGTTGACAGGATTTGGCAGCTGGTGGATCTCATGTCGTCCGCCGCGCAAAGGTATCAATCCTGCAACAAAGCAACGCATTGACCTTCCTGCGGTTAATGTTCCAAGATTTAAAGCGGGAAAAAATCTACGCGAAGTAGTAAGATCGGTTAAAATTGGTTAAATAATACTTTAACCATAGAAAATAGCTTTTACTTAAAAAGGTCGCATTTCGGTGCGGCCTTTTTTAATGCTTAATTTTGCAAGGTTTTGTTTTTACAGTATTATTGCATATGTGCCTGTTTAGGCCTCTCGAAATAAAAAAAGTTTGACCCCGCCGTCCTCCCTGAGGGCAGCGAACATTTGTGAGCGTACTTGAAGGGTATACAATTTTTTATGAAAAACCCTTCAACTTCGCCCTATGGGCTACATTCAGGGAAGACGGCGAGTGAGAATACTATTTTATTGCGAATGTGATAATAACTATAAGATTAAATGTTGTGGAGTCTATTAATGATAGATCTAGCTTTATTACGAGATAAACCAGAAGAAATTATTGCCTTATTAAAGATAAAAGAACCTTCATTTGATGCGCAAAAACTTTTTGATTTAGATGCGCAGGTACGTTTATTAAGACTTGATGTTGAAGCGTTGCGCCATAAAAAAAATGAACTTTCAAAAGCAGGCCGCACCGGTATTACTGATGTATTGCGTGAGCAAGCAATTGCATTAAGCAAAGAACTCAAAGAAAAAGAACTCTTATTAGAGGATGTCGAAAAGGCATTCCAAGTTTTGAATCTCTCCTGTCCTAACATTCCTGATGCACAATTGCCGCACGGTGGCAAAGAAGCTAATAAGGTAATAAAAACAGTTGGGCAAAAACCTGAATTTACTTTTCCTATAAAAAATCACGTAGAGCTGGGCCACGCATTAGGTTGGTTTGATTTCACCGTTGCATCGCAAATTGCCGGTAGCAACTTTGCTTTGTATAAAGGTGATTCGGTTAAAATGCTCTACGCATTGACCATGTTAATGCTCAAAAATAATATGAAGCATGGTTTTGAGCCGGTGTTGCCATCAGTGTTGGTGAATGCCAAATCATTAGAAGTTGCGAGTAATTTTCCTAAATTTAAAGATCAAGTCTATGCCGTGCCTGAGGATGGTTTTTATTTAACGCCAACGGCTGAAGTTAACCTTGCCAATTTATATCGCGATAAAATTTTAATGGCCGATGAATTGCCTATTCGCATGACTGCATGGACAAGTTGTTTTAGACGCGAAGCGGGAACCTATGGCGCTCAAGAACGTGGATTGATTCGTATTCATCAATTTGAAAAAGTTGAACTGTACACTCTGTGTGAGCCAAAAGATTCTCCGTCCGAACAAGACCGCATGGTTGCATGCGCGGAAGATATCCTGCAGCAATTAGGATTGCATTACCGCATTAGTTTATTAGCAATGCAGGATTGTTCATTCCCATCGGCAAGAACCTACGACATTGAAGTGTGGTTGCCTGGTCAAAATGCTTACTACGAAGTTTCTTCCGTGAGTAATTGTACTGATTTTCAAGCCCGCCGTGGCATGATCCGTTATAAAAAAACGGTTGATGACAAAACACAATTGACGCATACTCTTAATGGATCATCGCTGGCATTGCCACGATTAATGGTTGCATTAATGGAAGTGTATCAACAGCCGGATGGTTCTGTTATGATCCCCGATGTCCTAAAAAAAGAATCACTTTTTAGCTAAGTTTTTGCAGGCTTTATGATTTCCAAAGAGATTTTAAAGAAGATTAAGCAGATTGAGCTCTCTACGCGTCGACTACTCAGCGGGTCGTTGGTAGGGGATAGTCGTTCCGCAATTAAAGGTTCTGGCCTTGAATTTGACCAAATTCGAGAATATCAGTTAGGCGACGATGTGCGCTTTATTGATTGGAAGTCGTCGGTGCGTATGGATAAAATCCTGGTCAAACAGTATAGAGAAGAGCGTAACCGCACCGTTCTTTTGGCCGTTGATGTGTCGAGCTCAATGTTTTTTTCTTCTGGTGATCAATTAAAGAGCGAGAGCGTTGCTCAGATTGCCAGTGTGTTGGCCTTGGTTGCTTCTTATGGTAAAGATCAGGTCGGGCTTATATTATTTTCCGATGATGTTGAGCTTTGTATTCCGCCAGCCTCAGGCAGGAGTCATGTTCGCAAAATAATGGAAACCGTTCTCAGCCATGCCCAATCACAAAAAAAGACTAATATTTGCGCAGCCTTAAGGTATGCCGTGAATTTGAAGAGAAAAGATGTTATACTGTTTGTACTGTCCGATTTTATCGGCAATGACTTTAGCAAAAGTTTAGGCCTTGCGGCTAGTCGTTATGACGTCGTGGCAATGCGTTGTGTGGATGCCCATGAGCAGAAATTTCCTGCCGTTGGCTTTCTTGAATGTCAAGATAGTGAGACAGGTCAATCGCTGGTGCTCGACGCTCGTGGCAAGGGTGTGCGGTCGATTAATGCTTTTTTGCATGCATGGCGTTCCGAGCAGGATGCTCTGTTTAAGAAATATGGGGTTGATTGTATTGAAATCACCAGCCGCCAAGATTTTATGGGTGATTTGATTAAATTTTTCAGACGGCGGATGAGGTATTAGGATGGTATCAATAGAACCAGGTATGAATGAACAAGGTCTCTATACAATTTATGGGCCAATACATGTTCCTTTTTGGCAAACCAACGGCTTTTATTGGGCGGTTGGTACTGTTGTTATATGTTTAGTGCTCGTTTTGGCATGGTACACCATTGCCTGGTATCGGGCTAAACGATTGGTTTTGCCGCCGTGGGAAAGAACATTGCGGGCATTAGTATTGCTCAAAAAAGACAATAGAGCGACCGTGGCTCAAGGTAAAGAATTTTATACTGAGCTGACCAGTTTGCTCAAAAAATATATGCACGAGCGGTATGGCTTTGAAATGTACGAAAAAACTGACGAAGAATTTTTACGTTATATAGCATCAAAAAACTTTTCTGCTGACCTTTTGGCAGATTTAGAGACTATTTTTTCTGGCAGCATTACGATAAAATTTGCCAATGTTCAGGCAATGCAAGAGCAGATTGAGAGCGACTTTGTGCGCGCTACGTCTTTTGTTAAGCGCTCTATCCCGCGCAATTAATTTAAAAGTTACTATTTCAAGGAATTTCATGCTTTATAATCACGCTGCTGATGCGCGTTCAGTGTATCTCCATTGGCCGTTTTGCCCTTACAAATGCCACTTCTGCCCATTCGTGGCACTCGCATCGCACGATCAGTTCATGGGTCGCTATCACAATGCTTTGACCAAGGAAATTAAGGATTTTGGCGCGTTGTTTCAATCCAAACTGCCTTTGGAGACGCTCTATATAGGTGGTGGTACCCCGAGTACTTACCCTGACGATTTGCTACTTGACACGTTTGCTATACTAAAGGATATATGGACTTTTGATGAGTCATGTGAGGTGACTATAGAGGTTAATCCTGGCACGGTTCGAGTAGAACAATTGAGTTTGTGGAAAGCATTGGGTATCAATCGATTGAGTATAGGAGTACAGAGTCTGAAGGATCCTGTATTGAAAAAATTAAATCGACATCAATCTGCGCAGGATGTCTTCACGGTGATTGATCAGGCAAAGGATCATTTTGATAATTTGTCGGTTGATTTTATTTTGGGATTGCCCGAAGTGTCATCGGCTGATTGGCGTGACCTTATACAGCAGGCGGTTACCTGGCCCATTAAACATATTTCGATTTATTTTTTGATGGTGCATGAGGATACCCCGCTTTATTTTGGAGTAAAGAAAAAAGCTATTACGTTGCCGTGTGATGATGAAGTTGTTGATCTTTATTATTGGACTATTGATTATTTAGCGCAACATGGTTTTGATCAGTATGAAATTTCTAATTTTGCGCGTGCTGGTTATGAATCGAAGCATAACAGTATGTATTGGGATCGCAAGCCTTATAAAGCTTTTGGATTAGGTGCCTGTGAATTTGATGGCACCATGAGATTACAGAATCAGAAAAATTTGGGTAAATATCTTGACGGTGTTGAAAGGGGAGAGGACATCACAGTATTTTCAGAAACATTATCGTCTGAACAGGTATACCTAGAAAGGGTAATGCTTGGACTGCGTAGGTCGCAAGGCGTATCGTATCAAGATTTAATGGAAAATCTTTCTGAGCAACGTCAACATGATGTACGTGCAAAGATAGCATATTTGCAAGCAAGTGATTTTGTTATGGAGCGTTCTGGACGGTTATTGTTGACGCCAAAAGGTTTGGCTGTTGAAAACGATATTGTCGTGAAGTTGTCTTTATAGCAGTATATAATTTTTTTTAGTGTAAAACAGTGGTATTATTTTTAATTTTTTTATGAGCGGGGAACTATTTATGGCAAAACATGTTGGAGTGAAACTTCCTGAAGATTTAATTACGGTATTAAAAGCGGGAAAAACTGTGGCCGTAGTCGCAACATTTTCAGAAAAAGGCTTGCCTCATACCACACCTATTCAATGTGTTTATCCTAAGGGACTTGAGAGTATATTGATCTCTATTCATAAAGATCATGCTGGCTACCATAACATGGTATGGCAGAAGAAAGTTATGGTTTGTTTTATGGACGAAAACAATGTGGCGTACAGTGTATTGGGACGTGCCGGCGTTGTGCGAGCACCATCGTTAGTACATCCATTGATGAACGTAGTGCGCATTGATATTATCGATATAAAGAGTGATCGCTCAGTATTAACACGAGTTGATAGCGGTGTGCGTTGGAGTTATGTATCATGGGAAGCGGAAGAACTTTCTAAGGGACTATACAACGAATTGCAAGAGCTATCGAAAACATTATAGTTTTTTAAAAAAAGGAGCATGGTTCATGCGTTTATTTTTGTATGAATTATTTTTTTGTTGTGTAGTTATGGGACATAGTTGTTTTGGTGCAGAAAGTCCTGCTGCGCCTGCATCGACAGGGGCGCCAGCTCCTGCGGCATCTGCTGTGCCAGCGCCAGTTGCAACACTCGTGGTGGATCAAACCCCACCGGCTGCAACAGGTGCACCAGCGGTTACGGCACCAGAGCAACCTAAAATTCAAGACGCGCCTGCGACGCCAGCTGCGGCTACTCCTGTAGTTACTACAACTATAGCACCGTCAGCAAATCAAACAGCACCGGCTACAACTGCTGCGCCTACTGGCCTAGAAGCAATGCCAGCGGCACCCGTTGCAGCAACGGCACAACCGGCTGCTGCTCAAGCGACAGCGCCAACCGAGGAGGAAATTCAAGGTATTGATACTATGAATACAGATGAACCTCAGGGAAATTGGCTTTTTAAGCGTATTTGGTGGCAACGCGCACAAACACAATATGAAAAAATTAAGGCTGTTGTTGATACCATTATGGAATCAAGAATGGCTTTCTTTGATAAACGAACCGAGTGGGATAAAACGGTATTTGATCCATTTTATCTTGAAGTTGGTGTCGGGCGTGGCATACTCGAGGAATTAATTGGTAACGCGGTTGCACAAATCGATCAAGAGCGCAAAAAAGATGGTGAGTTGAGCGCTGAAGAGCGTACCTTCTTGGCAACTTTAGAGGCTGAAAAGAATACGTTAGAGCAGCTTCAAAAAGATATACAAAAAATTAATCAAATTGATAGTGCTGTTGATGATACGATTACCATGCTTATCAAACAGATTAATGTTGCTCGCGGTTTTGAAAAACAGTCGTGGCAAAATTTAAAAGGTATTGCGCAAGAACTGAGTGATGAAAAAGCTCGGGAACTTTATTACGGCATGGTCACCTATTGGCAAAATATTAATGCGGTTATGGAGTATATTCAAAATCCATTAGCAAAACATTTTGAGCAGTTAGGATCAGTTGCTCAAGAGAATATCAAAAAAGTGACGGCTACGTTGACAGCGTTAAAAGAAAAGGGCATTGACTTTAAAAAACAATGGCAAGCTTTGGAAGCAAAGCATCAACAAGAACGTGATGCTGCAAAGTCCGATTCAGAGAAAAAGTTAACGCAAGAACAGATAGAAAAAGCAGTTAAAGAGCAGCAAAAAAAAGATGAAGAGGCTGAAACAAAAAGAGCTGAATCAGGATTTTTTTCACGTGCGGCAAATGCAGTAACTAATGCTGCAAGTGCAACATGGGATTATATTGCATCGGGAGCCAAAACTCTTTGGGGTGCAACATTTGGTAAATGGTTTGGCAAGTCTGAGGTGAGTGTGTCAGTGACAGCACCGGCACCAGTAGCACCAGAAACTGCACCAGTTACCCCAGTGACGCCAGCAGTAGCATTAGCTCCGGCAGCATCTAGTGCACCAGTGGCTCCGGTAGTATCTGTAACACCGGTTCCATAAAACAATTTTTTTCTCTGTAGATTCTTAGAAACAATAAAAGGCGACCCATTATGGGTCGCCTTTTGCATGTAAACAAATTTGATAAAAAGTGTGAGTATTTTGGTAAAAAAGTCGATCAAAGTTGATAAGTGACTTTAATTATGATAGATTTTCGAGGTGATTTTAGGTGCTGCCGTGGTGGTGGAACTGGCAGACACGCAGCCTTGAGGTGGCTGTGGGAGAAATCCTGTAGGGGTTCGAGTCCCCTCCTCGGCACCATACTTCGCTCTCTAAGGAGCTTCGTATGGCGCGGCCAGTCTAAGCTTCTGTATGGCAAGAGATTAGTATGGCTGACCTGTTCTTCATAAAACAGGTCGTAAGGTAGGACCTTGATCACAAAAGCTAAGAGTAAAAAAAGTTGTATTTTGAGAGTATGCTTAAAGGAGCCTGCATGAATATGTCAGCACGTAGATTTCTATTTTCCGGATTATCTTTCTGGATTGTCTTTGTTGCAATAGGTTTGTATTTTATTATACCATTACGTCAAAAATTACGTTTTGGTATTGATTTAGTTGGTGGTACCTACATCACTATGGAAGTACAGACTGATAAAGCGGTAGAGTCAGAGCTTGCTGAAACCATGCAATCATTACCTATGAAACTCAAGGCAGGGGAGCAATCAGTTCCTACCGCCAAAACAATAGAAAAAAATGATATCGTTCTTACCTTTGATTCTCCAGCAGCAGCACAAGCAGCAGCAACATTCTTGCAAAATGATTCACGCAGAGGACGTTACTATACCTATGCAACCAATAATAATATTTTGCGTATGCAACTGACGGCGCACCATGCTGAGCAGATCAAAAGAGATGCTGTACGAAGCAATATTGAAGTATTGCGCACACGTCTTGATACCTTAAGTGTTGCTGAAATCACCATTGCAGCGCAAGGTGAAAAAAATATCATTGTTGAACTGCCAGACGTTTCTGATCCTCAACAAGCAAAAGCAATGATTGGTAAAGCGGCAAAGCTTGAATTTAAATTAGTTGAAAAAATAGGTAATGCACCTGAAGATATTTTATATGAACTTGATGGTGTTTTGCCAAGAGATAAAGAAATTCTTGCAGGCAGAGACGAAGGCCGTGGCAAACGTTATTACCTCGTTTCAAAATATACTGATATTACGGGTGGCTCATTGAGAGAAGCAAATGCTTCACTTGGTGGTCAAACAGGTGCAGAAGCGGTAGTGAGCTTTAAATTTAACGCAGATGGAAGCGAAAAATTTTATGCATTAACCAGCAAAAACATTGGCAAGCAATTGGCTGTGGTATTAGATGGTATTGTTATTACTGCACCAACCATCAGAGATGGTATCCGTGGCGAAGGTTCTATCAGCGGGACACGCTCAACACAAGAATCTCAAGAATTAGCATTATTGCTTAAATCGGGCGCATTTGTGGCACCAGTTACGTTTGAAGAAGAACGTCAAATTGGACCATCACTTGGCGCAGAGTCGATTAGACAAGGTGTGTTCTCCTGTTTAGTTGGATTAGGATTGCTCTTCATATTTAGTTTATTGTATTACAAAGTTGCTGGTCTACTTGCATTCTTTGCATTATTGTACAACTTACTGCTCATCTTAGTTGGCATGGCATGGCTCAGAGCGACGTTAACGTTGCCTGGTATTGCCGGCATGGTGTTGACCATTGGTATGGCTATCGATGCATCCATTTTGATTTACGAGCAAATTAAAGATGAACTTGCAGCAGGTGTTACGGTTAGAAAAGCAGTTGATGCAGGATTTTCAAATGCGATGGTTGTAATTTTGGATGCTAATATTACGACGTTTATTGTCGGAGCTGTTCTTTATTACTTTGGCACAGGACCTATCCAAGGGTTTGCTGTCACCATGATGCTTGGTATCGTTTCTACCTTGATTACCGGGTTGTTCTTCCTGAAATCATTATTTAGCTTTGTTTTAGAATTTTTTAATGTACAAAAGCTAAAAATATAAGTATATTAATAAGGTATTTTATTAATTTTGAAAAATTTGTGGCGGCGTAGCTCAGTTGGTTAGAGCGGCAGAATCATAATCTGTAGGTCCGGGGTTCGAATCCCTGCGTCGCCACCACTTTTATTTCCAGGCGATAATGGCTATAGTGAATTTTCCTACAACATTAACCCTTATTCGTTTGGTAGTCTCTCCTTTAATTCTCCCTTTGTTACTCGTTTATTTTTTACCGATCAATCATATCTTGATTAACGGTATTCTTGTCTTATTTTTTTTCGCTTTGAGTTTAACCGATTTTTTTGATGGCTATTTGGCCCGCAAGTATGGTCAAGAAACCTTACTTGGTGCGGTGCTCGACCCTATAGCTGACAAGTTTTTGGTCTATTCAACCTTAATTGGGTTGCTTGTAGTAAACAAGATTTACTTTTTCTGGGTTGTGTTACTCATCGGGCGTGAATTTTTTTTGATGGGTTTACGTCAAGTAGCGCTCGAAAATAATTTTTCTGTTCCCGTATCTTTTTTAGGTAAATTAAAAACGGCGACACAAATTATCTGTCTCATGTTTATTATCTTCAATCCCTATCAAACAGTTGGTCTTGGACTAAGCGGTGTTGCATGGTGGAATACCGCAGAGCTTATTCTTATCGTGATAACCGTTGGTATATCAATGCTGTCAGCATTGTTTTATTATCAAGCCTTTATTGGAAAGTTTCTTGCCAAGCATGAGAGCGATACAATCGTTAAGGCACATAAATCATGATCACTATTATTCTTGTCTGCATTGCTGCTTATCTTATCGGTTCATTGTCAACGGGGTTTCTTATTGCACGAGCTTGTGGCGTTGATGATATACGAGCTCACGGCTCTGGCGGTAGCGGTGCCACTAATGTTGCTCGTGTTCTTGGTGTTCATTATTTTCTCCTTATCTTTTTTTTAGATTTTTTTAAAGCGTATGCTTTTTTAAAAGTGTGCTTTTGGTATAACATTTCTGACTATTCACTGGCTGCTGTTGCGGTATCACTACTGCTTGGTAATGGTGCTCCTATTTTTTTAAAATTTCGTGGTGGCAAAGGTGTTTCTACAACCTTTGGTATTTTGGCTGCTTTAATGCCCTGTGTAGCTGGTGGCTGTATTGGCATATGGGTTTTGGTAATTGCTCTTACGCGTACGAGTGGCAAGGCGTCGCTTGTCTCCTTGTCTATTATGCCTTTGTTGGCCTGGCTTTGTGGTAACTCTCTTCTTTTTATACTACTCACGTTGTTTATGACTGCGTGGGGATTTTTTTTACATAGAACAAATATAGTTACCTATCTCTCTAAATAACTAATTTTCATGTGGTACATATAATGAAAAAAATAATCGGTATAGTTTTAGTATGTACTGCGATTGCGGCCTTCGGTACGGAACTGGCTTGGGACTGGTCAACAATTGATGTTGATGCGGTTTTTTTTGATAAAAATTTTATATTTGGTAGCGCCGTTGCAGAATACCAAGTATCTGGCGCGTTTAATTGTCCCAATGCTAACTGGGCTTTATGGGATTATGCAAAAGACAAGCATGGTAACCCCCGAATTCACGGTGGTCAGCGTTCTGGTCGTGCTTGTGATTTTTGGCATTCCTTTAAAGAAGATATTGCGTTACTCAAACACATGAAGGTAAAAGCATTTAGATTTTCGGTTGAGTGGAGCATTATTGAACCGCAACAGGGCGTGATTGATAAAGCAGCAATTGCTCATTATCACGAACTGTGCGATGAGTTACTCGCTGCCGGTATCAAGCCAGTGGTCACGCTGCATCATTTTACTCATCCTTTGTGGTTTGAAAAGCTCGGTGCCTTTGAGTTGGAAGAAAATATTCCTTACTTTGTTGATTTTGCACGCTTGATGGTTCAAGAACTCGGCAGTAAAGTTATGTTGTGGGCAACCTTTAATGAGCCCGGTGTTTATGTGTTTCAAGGATATATACGTGGTGTATGGCCTCCGGGAAAAATTGGCATTAACCGTGCTGGTAAAGTATTATACAACATGATGTGTGCGCATGTTAAGGCCTATAAGGCAATCAAGAATCTGCCTGGTGGCGATACTACTCAAGTGGGCTTGGTGCATAGCGTAACGCAGTTTGATCCGTACAATGATGATAGCGTGATCGAAAAGACGTTATGTTATTATATCAATCATATGTTTCATGATGTGATCACAGAATTTTTTGCACAAGGTGTATTTAGTTTTCATGTGCCAGTACTTGCCTCACTTGACTATGTAAATTCTGATGCAGTATGTTCACTCGATTTTTTGGGTATCAATTATTATTCCCATGTTTTGCTGCGTGTAGAGTTGGGATTTAATACCATGGCCGGTCAAGCTTACAGATCACATGAGATCAAAACTGACATGCCCTACTGCATTTACGCAGAAGGGTTGTATCGTGCCATTAAGGATGTTTCAGAGCGTATAACGGTTCCACAAAATATTCCTATGTATATCACCGAGAATGGTATTGCCGATAGCAAGGACGATCGACGCGAACTTTTTATTAAGCGCTATCTCTATGCATTAAGCCGTGCTATTCAAGACGGGTATGATGTGCGCGGTTATTTTTATTGGTCATTGCTTGATAATTTTGAATGGTCCGAAGGGTACACGCAAAAGTTTGGGTTGTATGATGTTGATATGGCAACACAACAGCGCACCTTGCGTGAAGGCTCAAAGGCATTGTTGAAGGTTATCAATTCAACGTACCAAAAATCATAGCGATTTTATGCGTACCATTAAACTTTTTATCTTTTTCTTGAGTGCTTCGTTTTTTCTTGTACATTTAGCTATAAAAATTACCCATTGCACAAAGGTTACCACCATGCATTTTAACGAAGTTGGAAAAGCATTTTCTGTCATAGAAGCAACAAGCGGTCGTTTGGAAATGACAAAATTGCTTGCAGACTTGCTATCTAAAGCGACATCATCAGAAGCTGCTATTATTTGTAATATTTCCCTCGGTCAGCTTAATGCACCGCATATTGGTACGCAATTTAATATGGCAGAAAAAAGTGTGGCAAAAGCTATTGCAGATTTAATGGATCTTTCTGATGCAACGATCATGGCCCATGCCAAAAAGTTGGGCGACCTAGGATTAGTCTTGGACGAAGGTAGCTGGCAATCAAAAGATACCTTAACGGTGCATCACGTGTATGCAGCATTGCATGCGATTGAACAGCATGGCGGTACTGGTTCTCAAGAAGACAAAATTCAGCAGTTGCGCACCTTGTTGTCGGAGCTTGATCCGGTCTCGGCTAAATATGTAGTACGTATTATTATCGGCAAATTGCGTCTTGGTTTTTCTGATATGACCATTATCGATGCGCTTTCTTGGATGGTAGCGGGTGACAAGTCGTTGCGTGGTGCTATCGAAGACGCGTATAACATATGTGCTGACATTGGTACCATCGCATCAGTTCTCAAACAAGATGGCATACAAGCTATCAAAAATATGAAAATTCATATGGGTATTCCGATCCGTCCTGCAGCTGCAGAACGTCTTCCAACCGCCAAAGCAATTATTGAAAAAATTGGTCACTGTGTTGCACAACCAAAGTTAGATGGCTTCCGTTTGCAAATTCATGTTGATAAAACACATAAAGCACCAAGAATTCATTTTTATTCACGTAACTTACAAGATATGTCGGCGATGTTTCCTGACATTAAGCAAGCTATTGCTGACCTTGATGTACAAGAACTTATTTGCGAGGGCGAAGCAATTGTATACGATCAACACACCGGCAGCTTTTTACCATTCCAAGAAACAGTAAAACGTAAAAGGAAACATGGCATAGAAGAAGCTATGACAGAATATCCTCTGCGTGTTTTTATTTTTGATCTTCTTTATTTAGATGGTCAGGAATATATGACTAAAACACACGAAGAGCGCCGTACAAAATTGCTTAACGTATTTAAAAGCTTTAATAATGATGCGGTCCAAGTAATTGAAGAAAAAGAAATGCATACGGCACAAGAACTTGAACATTATTTTACGCAAAACATAGCATCGGGTCTTGAAGGCTTGGTGGTAAAGAAAAATGATTCGGTCTATCAACCGGGCAAACGTAACTTCAATTGGATTAAACTAAAGCGCCAAGAAGAAGGGCATCTAGAAGATACTCTTGATTGCGTCATTCTGGGATATTATGCGGGTGAAGGCAAACGAGCTTCATTTGGTATTGGAGCGTTTCTTGTGGGCGTTTATAATAAACGAGAAGATCGTTTTGAGACCGTGGCCAAAATTGGTACGGGGCTTAAAGACCATGATTGGATAGAACTCAGAAAAAAATGTGATGCACATAAAGTTTTCAGCAAACCAAAAAATGTCGTGTGCGCTAAAGATTTAGAACCAGATGTGTGGGTTGCTCCCGAGATGGTTGTATTGATTCGTGCCGACGAAATTACGATGTCTCCGGTGCATGCAGCAGGCAAGACAGCCGACTCCTTGGGCTACGCTCTCAGGTTTCCAAGAATTATGGGCTATCGTCTAGATAAATCACCACAAGAAGCAACAACTATTGAGGAAATTAAGCATTTATATGACGATCAGTTCAAACGTGATTAGCTGTTAATTTTTTGAACAAAGATCATAAAAATACTGCGCTTCTTGAGCAGGATTTTCTGCTTCAACAATGCTTTTTCCGATAGCCAGTCCATACGGCTTTATGTTTATAATTTCTTCGATAGTGTCTCGACGAATTTTTGCTGAAATGAAGACGGGCACATCGGTGTTACCTTTGATCATGTCCCATTTATCCAAAAAGGTGAGCGATTCTTGCTCATCGTACGGTTGGTGGAACAACAAAGCGTTGACACCAAGATTTTTTGCTTCGAGTGCTGATTGGCCAAGGGAACTTGCGTCAATCAGGTCGAGCATAACTTTTATATTAAGGTTTTCTGCTGTTGAACACGCAGCATGAATCACATCTTTACCCGTACCAGCCATTACGGTTACCCAATCAGCGCCAGCTTGAGCAAAGTGGGTGACGGCTTCTTTGGCGCGATCAGCAATTTTGCAGTCAGCCAGTATAGTTTTTTTAGGAAATGCATTTTTGAATGCGGTAACTGCTTTGACGCCGTGGAGATAAATAAGCAGGGTGCCTACTTCTAGGACATCGGCGTGCGGAGCAACCAGTGTGGCAATGGCTAAAGCTTTGTCTAGATCAGGCATGTCGAATGATATTTGTAATTTCATACTCTCTTATCCTCATATGAATGATTATATAGTCCAGCGTGATCGTCGTAAAAATATGAGCTTAGTATAACAGCATTTACTGCGTTTGAAAAAACTACATTTTATACTCATATTATGGAACAAGATGCGTTATATAATTTGTTGGATTTTGTTTGTAGATATAACGAATCGGTTCAAACAAATGTTTTAAGTTGAGTAAATAGAGTGACTGCGCGGTATGGTTTATGCCTTTTTTAACAAATATATCAGGCAATAAAATATTGGCGCCTTCTTGGGCTATAGTTGTGCCAACAGGTACGTACATGTGGACTGGTTTTGCTATAATAATAATGGTTTGTACTGGTATTTTTTTATTTTTGGGAAGCTCTGCGGGCTTGGTTTCCCATACGGTTACCTTAGTTTGGTCATCCAACTGTTGCTCAAGGTGGTACATGGTAGCAGGTACATTATCTTCTAACTCCCAATGGTGGACAGTATTGCCGGCCATCATAATAGGGGTAATTTTTGGGGTAATGAGAATATCAACTGATTTTTGTGAGTGTTTATAGGGGAACGATAATTGGCCGTATTGGTCTGAAACGTTCAGATAGCCGCCGTAGGTAGCAAAAACGCCGACCACTAATTTTTTATCGATAATGCCATTCAAACATTGCTCGGCTAAAACGCCGGGCCTTTTTATTTCTTGGCAATAAGTATCGTCAAGCATAGTCGGGTAGGGCCGTAGGTAAAAAACTATGGTTGCATCGCCAAAGAGCGTGAAATTATAGAAAAAACATGGTAGTATCAGTAATAAAATATTTTTATTTTTCATAGGTGTATAGCTTCTTCTTTTTAAGGTTGATCCATGACCTCACTAGTAAGCTACCATTATAATAACCACAAAAGCTATGATTTGAGGAACGAAATTGTCTATTGCAGAAAAATTTGGTCAAAATGCCGATACTCTATGGCAAACATTTATTACTAAAGAAAAGTTAACCGCGGTTCAAGCTGGACAGTTTGAGCGTTATCTGGAAATGTTGCAGGAATGGAATGAGAATATCAATCTAACCCGTATCATCGATATTGAGGATATTATTCCTTACCATTTTCAGGATTCCATGCGCGTCGCTAAATATGTTGATTTTAGTAAAGTGCGTGGCGTATGTGATATTGGTTCTGGTGCAGGGTTTCCTGGTATTCCCTTAAAAATTTTATTTCCCGATGTGCCGTTTATATTACTTGAAGTAAATAACAAAAAAGTCGCTTTCCTCGAGGCAGTTATAGCCGAACTTGGTCTTACCGATTGTACGGTTAGTCCTCTTGATTGGCGAACCTTCTTACGACAAACCACCCACACTATAGATCTTTTTGTTACTCGCGCATCACTGCAGCTTGAGCAACTGGTCAAAGTATTCAAGCCGAGCTGTCACTATAAAGATGCTCAGCTCATTTATTGGGCATCAAAGAAGTGGAAGCCTGGTACACAGGAAAAAGCTTATTTGGTTAAGGAACAAGACTATACCGTCGGCACTCAACTCCGTGAATATGCTTTCTTCAGTGGCAAAAAAGCTTAAAGCGCTGTGCTATGCCTCGCAAAAAGGGCTATTTCTTGCTAAAAAAGTTTTTTTTGTTACTGTGGTGCCTGTGTAAGGTGAAATTATTTTAGTCTTGTAATGCCTTGTTCATCAAAGGTTTTTGGGGAATCAATGGATCAACACATTAAGCTAGAGGAATATCCAATGAAAAAAGGACTCATCGCAAGTTATTTTTCGGGGATTACCGATGCTACTCAAGGTGAAAGTTATTGGAATATTATTCGGTATGCTTTGCCAGAATTTGTTACCGCTTTGCTGCTTTATTCTGTGCCTATTTGGATTGAGGCTAACTTTATCAGTTATTTAAAAGATACGCCGACATTTGCTACCCTTGGGGCTACTAACAATCTTATGCATTTTTTAATTAAAATCGGCGAAGGTGTTTCTGTTGGGACCTTGGTGTTAGCCGGCCAATTTAATGGTAAGGCGGATTATCAGGAAGCTGGACGCTCAGTGCGCGATGCGTTTTGGATTACGTGTGTTTCTGGGGTAATGGTTGCAGGTAGTTTATATCTTGGCGCCTATTGGATTTATAGTTGGCTTGGCGTTCCTACAGAAATTATTGGTCTTGGCGTTCCTTTTTTACGAATTCGGGCCATAGGTGTTTTCTTTATGTTTATATACTTGGCCTTGGTTGGTTTTGTACGTGGTATAAAAAACACAAGAGTACCAATGTATGTCAGCGTGCTTGGTGTATTTGTTGTTATATCGTTGGATTATCTTCTGATCTTTGGAAAATTTGGCTTTCCTGCCATGGGATTGCACGGCTCTGCGCTTGCAGCAGTTATGCAATATTTGGTTATGTCGGTTGCTGTTCTTGTTTATATTCTTTGGCATCCAGATAATCGTAAGTATGCCGTAGATCTTTTTTCAGTATTCCGCTCACGCACCCATATGAAAGAGCTTCTTATTCTCAGTTGGCCTGTGATGCTTGATAAAGCTACGCTTGCTGCGGCATATATTTGGCTTTTGAAAATGGTTGGTCCTATGGGCAGTTGTATGGTTGCCACATTCTGTGTTATTAAAGATATGGAGCGTGTAGCATTAACGCCAGCTCTTGCGTTTGCTTCGGTTATTACTTTTTTGGTAAGTAATGATTTTGGTGCCAAAAATTGGGATGCTGTAAAAGTTAATATAAAAAAGACAGTCTTTTTGGCTTCAATTTGTGTAATGGGTATTTTTGTAGTATTTGCTGTTATGCCAACTTACTTTATAGGTTTTTTTGATAAGAAAGGCGAGTTCACGCTATTGGCTGCTCGAGCGTTCCCTATCCTGAGCATATTATCATTCTGCGATCTTCTTCAAGTGGTGTTGTCCGGTGCCATACGTGGTACAGGGAATGTAAAAATGGTTATGATGGTGCGACTATTAGTGTGTGGGTGTATTTTTACGCCATTGTCCTACGCCTTGACGTTTTTGGTAATGGACGATCCGCTGCTGAAATTTATTCTAATCTATGGTACATTTTATGTGTGTAATGGCTTAATGAGTGTTATTTATATCAATTATTTCCGCTCTGACCGGTGGAAAAAGAGTGTTGTCTAGGAACAAGTGTATGACAAAAATTACTAAAGAAGATGTTATAAAAATTGCTCACATGTCTAATATCAAGGTGCATGATAATGAACTTGATCAGTTAGCTAATCAACTTCAACAGGTATTGAGCTACGCTGCATGCGTGCAGGAAATCGCCGTTGATGTTCAGGTTTCTGAACGTAAAAACATCAATGTATTGCGCGATGATGTTGTGGTGAAAACTGATTCAGAAATTATTCTGGCATGCGCACCCGAATCAGAAGGCCATTACTTTGTTGTTCCTGCTATTTTAGACAGCACCAAATAAAATTTTTCTCCTATAAAAAGGCTATTCATGAAAACAACTATGGACACGTTGGCATTTGCAACTATTAAAGAACTACGCACCTTACTTGCCGACAGAGAAATTTCATCTCAAGAATTACTCGAATCATGCATCAAACGTTTTAGCGTGCATGATGGTGACCTCCAATCAGCATTAGAAATTTTCGAAACTAACTCCATTCTCGAGCGCTCACAAAAACAAGGCATGCTCTTTGGTATTCCAGGGATCTTAAAAGATAATATTTCCCAAGAAGGCCGCACCTTGACCTGTGCCTCAAAAATCTTAGAAGGTTTCAACGCAGCATACGATGCAACGGCTACCGCACGTCTCAAAAAAGAGGGCGCATTGATTCTTGGCCGTGCCAACATGGACGAATTTGCCATGGGAAGTTCTGGCGAAACCTCAGCGTATCAAAAAACCAAAAATCCTTGGGATTCTTCCCGTGTACCTGGTGGTTCAAGTAGTGGGTCTATTGCTGCTGTTGCAGCCGGACTTGTTCCTTGGGCTTTGGGTAGCGAAACCGGTGGTTCTGTTCGTTTGCCAGCAGCGTTTTGTGGCATTGTGGGTTCTAAGCCTACTTATGGCTTGGTCTCTCGTTCTGGCCTTGTTGCCTACGCTTCATCGCTTGACCAAATTGGTGTAGTGACCCGTACGGTGTACGATAACGCTGTAGTGCTTTCTGCTATTGCCGGACACGATCCAAAAGATTCTTCATCATTAGCGGTAGAAAAAAAAGATTACACTCAAAGTTTGGATGGCAAAATTCCCGCCAATCTCCGTATTGGTATTGTGGAAAACGCTTTATATGCACCGGGCATGAATAGTGAAGTTGTTGTAGCGATTGAAGAAGCTATTAAAGTTCTAGAAGGTTTGGGTGCAAAGACACGTCGCATTAAACTTTCTACCATGGACTATAGCGCTGCTACCTACTTTATTTTAAGCCGTGCTGAAGCAGCATCCAACTTAGCTCGTTTTGACGGGGTTCGTTATGGCCTCCGTGACAAAAAAGCGGCAACCTTAACTGATATGTATTGCAACACGCGTCACGATGGTTTTGGCGCTGAAGTTAAAGCCCGTATTTTGATTGGTAACTATGTTCTTTCAGCTGGTTATGCCGATGCGTATTATGAAAAAGCTAAAAAAGTACAACGTATGATGTGCAAAGAATTTACTGAGATGTTCAACGAGGTTGATCTGTTGGTAATGCCTACTCATCCTGAACCAGCATTTAAGTTTGGTGCGTTTGACACTGATAAGTTAGCAATGGATTTGCAAGATTATTTCACCTGCGCTATGAATTTGGTGGGTATTCCTGCTCTTAACGTGCCATGCGGCTTTACGCAGTCTAACTTGCCTATTGGCTTCCAATTTGCGGGCCCTCACCTTTCTGATGAGTTGATTCTGCAAGTTGCCCATGCTTATGAGCAAGCGACTCCATGGCATACGATGCATCCAAAAGGTTTCTAGGATATTCGTAAAATAGAGAAATTAAAAAAAGGCCACGATTGAACAATCGTGGCCTTTTTTTATTTAAATCTAAAGTATTTTAGCGACAAAGCCATATATAATCTCGCAAAGCTTGGTAAGCATGCGCGCCATCATTTCTACCTGCTCGATCGGGTATAATTTGTGTGGCAGTATTGTTATAAATGGCAAAAGCGGATACTAATTTTGATATGGGATAGCCGATTGATAAAGGTTTTAGTGTATTTGGATGATATTTATTGAGTAATGTTAAACTTGCGATACTCGCGAGTGTGCCAAATAAGGGACCTGCTAAATTTACGGCTATTCTTTTTAAGCAGCTGCTTTGTGGATTGCTTGCATATGCTGATTGTTGTTTTGCGAGATCAATTTCGGTATAGCCAATCGCAGGATTGAGTCCACAAACTGTTAATCCTGGTAGTTTCAAGAGAGGTTTTCTGTTATTATAACCACCAATATTAACATGGAATGGTTGGCCGAAAAGAATTTTGAGCATAAGAGCATGGCCGACTTCATGGGCTGTGGTAATAGCCATACCAATACTATATGCCAACAAGCAGTCTTTTGAAAAGCTTGTGACGTTCTTTACAGCAGATGAAGCAAATTCATTTACCCTTGTCCAATTCATCCCATTGCATGTTTGGGACGATATGAGTACAAGAAAAAATAATGCTAGCGATCTCTTAGTAGTATTCATTTTTGAGTCCTCCATAAGACTTATTTGAATTGTAAATTTTGACTTTGTTATTTAATTAAAAATTAATACATATTTCTATTATGAACTATTCGTGGTCTTTTGCAACAGGGGGGTCCTTTCATTGATTAGATCGCATAAAATGGTATTATTATTAATAGATGCAGGACATTTCTATCGATTATACAGAATTTAGGGATATCTCAATGAAAAAATTACTATTGTTTATGGTATTATGTACCTTTTCTTTAGCGCATGCTGATAACTTGGCAGATGCGATTAGAGAACAGGATATTAAAAAGATTGGAATTGAGATGCAGCAGCGAAATTACTTAGCTGCTTTACGGCCAAGATACTTAGAGGTGGCAGAAGAAAATGTTCGCTTTAGAAGAGATTGTTTGGTATCGCAACGAGCCAATCCTCGCATGCATGACAGCTATATGCCAATTGTTATAAGTGCAATTTTTCCGACTACATTTTTGGCCTATTCTGCAGTAAAGGAAGAAGCATCTGTGGTAAATCAAATTTTGTTTGCAGCTTCTCTTACGGTACTATTGGGTCAAATGTATCTTGGGCACTATAAACAGACTCTGCAATGTGAGCTTGAATATGATAGTGCGTTAAGAGCCAAAGATTTAATTACGCATTGTATGTCATTTCCATGCACCCCTTTGCCTAAAGGGTAAATTATGAGTTACTGGAACGGGTCTATTAAGATCGGCAACCTTGAATTTCCACGTTTTATTGGTGGGCCACTCGATGGCATTACCGATTCGCCATTTCGTAAGTTAGTACGAGAATTCTCTTCGTCCGAGCTTTTATATACCGAAATGCGCCATGTTGCGTGCATAGCCAACGATAAAGGTGGCCAAAGAGCCTTAAAATTCGAGCAGCTGGAACGCCCCCTTAACTATCAAGTTGCTGCAAACTCTACCCTGTATATCGAAAAAGCCTGCGATCTTATTCTGGCTAAAGGGGTAGATATGATCGACCTTAATATCGGCTGCCCGGCAAAGAATGTGATCGGCTCAGGTTCCGGTTCGGCTTTAATGGCAAATGTGCCTCGACTCAAAGAAATTGTAACCCTATTTCGCAAAAAAATTCCTAACATCCCTTTTACCGTAAAAATTCGTGCCGGCTTCAAATCCCAAAATGCTGTTGAAGTGGCAAAACTTCTTGAAGATTGTGGCGTTGATGCACTTGCAATTCACCCGCGCTTACAGACCCAACGCTTTGAAGGTCGCCCTGATTACGCTCTTGCGGCCGAAGTTAAACAAGCAGTAAAAGTTCCCGTAATTATTTCTGGTGGTGTGGTCAATTGGGCTACCGCCAAAATGATTCACGAACAAACTGGTGTTGATGGCTATCTCATTGGCCGTGGTATTTGGTCTCGCCCTTGGAAGCTCCAAGAATTGCGTGAGCATTCACAGGGTAGGGAATATTTGGCTGATAACACAATAGTATTGCATTCCGCATTAAAACATTTAGATTATATGCTTGCGCATTATGGTAATCATGGTCTCTATAATTTTAGAAAACATTTACCATTTTATATCAAGGGTGCACCCGATGCAGCAACGATTCGTGAGCGTTTGGTTGTTTCTCACTCAGCGGAAGAAGTACAAGAAGGTCTAAAAAGTTTTTTTAGGATATAAACGGTGCGTAAGAAAAGGCGAGGCGGTTTATTTTTTAAGGTGTGTGTGTTGGGCTTAACAGCTTGGACTGCGCATTATTGTTTTTCAAATGCTAATACCCTAGAAACTATCTCATCATATGTTATGTACCCTGTTTTGGTTGCACAACATAAACTCATCGCTCCTATAAAAGCTTTATTTGATAATCGTCGTTCGATGCAAGAAATGCATGTGTTGTTGCAAAGCATGCAAGCTGAGCGAGACGAACTTCTTGCACAAAATGTCCAACTCAATTCTTTAATGAGCTACAATGAAGAAATCAAAGAGCTCATGCTTTTCAAAAAACAGTACAATAATGCCGATGCTATTTTGGCACAAGTTTTAGTTAGACATTTTTCTGACCAGTCCCATTATTTTTTAATCGATAAGGGCAGTAATGCTGGCATGAAGGTTGATATGGTGGCGATTTACAAGCAATGTTTGCTGGGCAAAGTAGTAGAAGTGCAGCCGCTGTATAGCAAGGTAATGCTTGTCACTGACACGGTGTGCAAAGTTGCTGCGTATTGTGCGCATACACAAGCAAGTGGCATTCACGAGGGCAACAACCAAGAGCAGATGACTGGCTTGCGCTATGTGAGCCACCTTACTGAAATTGAGACAGACGATTTGGTGCTTTCTAGTGGCGATGGTTTAGTATTCCCCAAAGGGTTCGCCTTGGGCAAAATTTCTTCATGTACGCCCGAGGGATTATTTTATGATGTTACCGTCAAACCGTTGTTAGATCTTCGTAGAATAGAACATTGCTTTATTATTCAAAAAGGTGCGGTCATGGGATTAGATGTTAATCCTGGATTAATGGCTTTGTGCGAAGAACACGAAAACAATATGCATGAACAAAAACAGCTCGCTCAAGTGAGTGTGCAGAACCAAGAACCTATCAAAATTGCTCCTATCGCTATGGAGCTCATGATGCCATTGCCGATGCAAGAGCCTGTTGTGTCTGTACAGGAATTAGTGCAACAACAGCGTTATGCCGCGCAGGATTTTTACGATTTCAAGCCAGTCATAGAATTACTGAACAACACCGTTGCTTAAATATCGTTGTTCCAAAAAACTACATAATTGTGTCATGCAATAACTGAACATCGACCCTTCATCGTCAGAGCTTCCTCCCAAGACATCAATCAAACTATTTTTTGTAAGCGGATGAACCCATTCGATTTCACCTTCAATGAGTGCCTTTTCTTTTAGCACGGCAATTGCTTGTTGTGCTGACCCTATCGTGTCAATCAAGCCGAGTTTAATGGCCTGGCGTGCAGTGAATATTTTTCCATC